>NZ_JBGFTU010000012.1:0-150586 GCF_041276425.1 Kineococcus halophytocola
GGGGCGGAGGCCGGCGCGGGGCACGGCCCGGGGTGCCCGGCGCGCGCCGCCCACCCTCCTGGGGTAGATCGGGGGTGTGGCGGACGAGACCCGTGGGACCGTGCTCGTGGCGTTGCTGGCGAACGTGGGGGTCGGAGTCGCCAAGGGCGTCGGCGGGGCGGTCACGGGTTCCAGCGCCCTGCTCGCCGAGGCCGCGCACTCGGTCGCGGACACCCTCAACGAGACGTTCCTGCTGCTGTCGCTGAAGCGCGCGGACCGGCCCGCCGACCGGACCCACCCCTTCGGCTACGGCAAGGAACGGTTCTTCTGGTCCCTGCTGGCCGCCGTCGGGATCTTCGTCTCCGGGGCGGTGTTCTCCGTGGTCGAGGGCGTGCGCGCCCTGACGGGGGAGACCGAGGAGACGACGACGGCGCACTTCGTCGTCATCTACGCGATCCTCGGGGTCTCGATCCTGCTGGAGGGCGGGTCCCTGCTGAAGGCGCTGCGACAGGTCGTCCGGGAGGCCACCTCGGCCCACCGCCGGCTGCTGACCTACGTCCTGCGCAGCCCCGACCCCACCGTCAAGACCGTCGCCAGCGAGGACAGCATCGCCGTCCTCGGGGTCCTCGTCGCGCTCGCGGGCACCGTCGCCCACCAGGTGACCGGGTCGAACGTCTGGGACGCGCTGAGCTCCATCGTCATCGGCGCGCTGCTCGGCGTCGTCGCGGTGCTGCTGGGCCGCGACACCAAGGAACTGCTCATCGGGGAGGCCGCCGACCCGGCCGTGCGGGTCGCGGCCGTCGACGTCCTGGCCGCCGAACCGGGCGTGGTGCGGGTCCAGGAGGTCCTGACGATGCAACTCGGCCCGAGCAACGTCCTCCTCGCCGGCCGCGTCCAGTTCGCCGACGACCTCACGGCGCGCGAGATCGAGGACGTGTGCACGCGCGCGGAGGAGGAGATGCGCCGCCGGGTCCCGGTCCTCACGCAGGTGTTCCTCGACCCCAGCACGGTGTCCGCCTCGGCCGACGCGGCGGCCCGGCAGCGGCTGGCGGACACCCGCGCCGAGGCCGCCGGGCTGCTCGACCCCGGGGACGGGGCACCGCAGCCGCGGACCCGGACGGGGCGGCGGGTGCAGTCGCGCTCCCCGCGCTGAGCTCAGCCCTCCAGCACCCGGTCGGCGAGGTCGTCGAGCCCGCGGGCGGTCAGGGTCGGGGCACTCGCGTGCCGCGGGTACACGCCCGTGCCGGCGCGGTCCAGGAACGCGGTCCGCATCCCCGTGGCGGCGGCCCCGTCGAGGTCCCACGGGTGCACCGCGACGAACAGGACGTCGCCGGCCGGGGCGGCGCACACGTCCAGCGCGTGCCCGTAGGCGGCGGCGTGGGGTTTCCACAGGCCGACGGTCTCCACGGACAGGACGTGCACGACGTCCTCGCGCACCCCGGACCGTTCCAGCAGGGCCTCGCACGTGGACAGGCCGCCGTTCGTCAGGGCCACCGTGACGACCCCCTGCTCGCGGAACCGGCGCAGACCGGCGGGCACGTCGGGGTGCAGGACCACCTCCTCGAACGCGCCGAGCACGTGGGTCACCGCCTCCTCCAGCGGCCGGTCCAGCCGGCCGCCGCGGGGGTCGGCCAGTTCGACGCGCAGGACGTCGGCGGCGACGTCGGCGAAGGGCAGGGGGTCCTCGCGCAGCGTGCGGGCGAAACCGTCGCGCAGGACCGCGGGCAGGAACCGGGCCGCGACCCGGGGATCGGCTCCCACACCGGCCAGGCGCGCCTCGAGGGCACCGAGGTCGGACAGGGTCTCGTTCACGTCGAGGACGACGACGGCGGGGCGTTGCGGGGACGGACGCGGGGACGGACGCGGAGAGGGGGACACGTTCGACCGTAGGCGAGGGTTCGGGGACCGGCGAGTCCGGTCAGCGGGCACCGGCGGGGAAACCCCCGCGCACCAGCGCCGGGACGGCCTCGCCCGGCACCGGCCGGCAGTGGTGGAACCCCTGCGCCAGGTCGCACCCGGCGGCGGCGACCGCCGCGGCCAGGGCCGGGGTCTCCACCCCCTCGGCGACCACGCGCAACGACAACCCGTGGGCGACGGTGACGATGGAACGGACCAGGACCGTGTCGGCGTCGCGGGCCAACGGGTCCCCACCGGTCAGGCCCTGCACCAGCCTGGGGTCCAGCTTCAGCTCGTCGACCGGCAGGTCCCGCAGGGCCGACAGCGAGGACAGCCCCGTGCCGAAGTCGTCCACGGAGATGCCGACCCCGGCCTGGCGCAACCGGACCAGGACGTCCGAGACCGTCCGCCGCTCGTGCAGGGCCGGCCCGTCGCCGACCTCCAGGCGCAGGCACTGCGCCCCCAGGCCCGCCCCGGCCAGCGCGTCCAGGACCGTCGTCACGAACTGCGGCCGCAGGCAGCGCACCGGGACGTTCACCGAGACCTGCAGGGCCAGGCCCTCCTGCCGCCAGCGCGAGACCTGCTGCAGCGCACGGTCCAGGACGAACGCGGTCAGGGGTTCGGCCAGGGCCGTGCCCGCCGCGGCGGGCACGAACGCGGCGGGCAGGAGCAGACCGCGGGCCGGGTGGTGCCAGCGCAGGAGCGCCTCGACGGTGCGCACCGCCCCCGTCGCGACCTCCACCACGGGCAGGTAGTGCACTGTCAGACCACCGTTCCCGCCGGCCGCCTCCGACGCCAGCGCCAGGCGCAGTTCGGCCAGGGTGCGCAGGCGCCGGGAGGAGTGCTCGTCGTCGCCCGGGTCGTACAGGCAGATCCCGGTGTGCCGGGTCTTGGCCGAGTACATCGCGATGTCCGCCTGCCGCAGCAGCAGTTCGACCTCGTCGGCCACGTCCAGGGGGTCCGGGACGTCGGGGGTCCCGGGGTCCCCCGCGGGGTCGTGCCCCGGCGGGGTGCGCAGCTCGGCGGCGTGCCGGTGGCCGCTGACGCCGATGCTCGCGTCGACGTCCACCGCCACCCCGGCGACCACGAGGTTGCCCGCCAGGGCCAGCCGCATCCGCTCGGCCACGACGCGGGCCGCGCGCGCGGAACTGCCCGGCAGCACGACCGCGAACTCGTCCCCGCCGACCCGGGCCAGGACGTCGCCGTCGCGCACGGCCGAACCGAGCCGGGCGGCGACCTGCTGCAGCAGGTCGTCGCCGCTGGCGTGGCCGAGGGTGTCGTTGACCTCCTTGAACCGGTCCAGGTCGACCACGAGGACGGCCACGTCCCCGTCCCCGCCGGCGCGGACCTCCTCCAGCGCCCGGCCCAGCGCCGCGCGCAGGGCGGTGCGGTTGGGCAGCCCCGTCATCGGGTCGTGCACGGCGCGGTGCTGCAACTGCTCCAGCAACCGGCCCTGCTGGAGGCGGGAGGCCTCGGCCAGCCGCCACCCCGTCAGCGACCCGACGCAGGCGGCCGCGAACGCGAGGGCGTGGACGCCGGCGAACCACCACGGGTGCCGGTGGGCGGCGGGGTCGAGGAACACGATCCGCGGGTACAGCGTGCCGACGATCCCGTGCTGGAACAGCACGTACCCCGCGGCGACGGCGAACGGGGCCCACGCCTCGTAGAGCGCGACGACCGGGACCACGACGAAGAAGTGGAAGTGCGCCTCGGTCCAGCCCCGGGAGATCTGGACGACCTCACCGGAGGCGACGACCAGACCCAGGGCCGCGGCGCACGAGCGCAACCAGTCCGGCGACCACGCCGGCAGCGCGGGGTCGTCGGCCAGGTGGCGGCGCAGGTCGTCCAGACGGGCCACGGCCAGGAAGACCGCCAGGACCGCGCCGAAGCCGGCGGCGTGCAGGGCGGGCGTCCGCCAGACCAGCGCGTAGGCGGGGACGGCCAGGACGTGCACGGCCAGGACCGCGCACACCCACCGGTGGCGCCGGCGCCAGTCGGCGGGGGACAGGGCGTGGCCCCGGGGCAGCCAGCGCCACCACGCGCCTCGCGAGGGCTCCCGGTCCGGGACCGGGGTCGCGGCGTGGTTCACCCCCTGAGCATCGGCACCGGCGCCCGGACGCTGGAGAGGCCTGCGCAGGACCCCGCGTTCGTGGCAGTGTGTGATCGATCAAGAACGCAGAGCTTCGAAAAAGGGGGGCGGCGGTGGGACGGGTGCGTCCAGACCCCGAGGACGGGACGACCCGCCGGCCGCGAGGCGGTGACCTGCCCTGGGCCCCGGCCTGGCTGCGCGCCGGGACCCGGCGCGTGCCCGCCCGGTGGCGGGCCGGCGGCCCCGCCGTCGTCGCCGGACGCGCCCTGCTCCTGGTCACCGGCGCCCTGCTCGCCCTGACGGTCTGGGTGCTCGCCCCCGACGCCGGCGACACGCTCGTGCTGGCCGGGGTCTCCGCCGCCGCCCTCGCCCTGCTGGCCGGCAGCGCCGTCCTGCCCTGGCACCGCTGGCCCGTGCGCGCCGCCCTCGTCTTCCCCCTGACCGTCATGGGGGCGCTCGCCGTCCTGGGCACCTCCACCGAGCACCTCGCGGGCGCCTACGTGCCGTTCTTCGTGCTGTGCTTCGTCTACGTCGGCGTCTTCCTGCCCCCGCGCACGGCCTTCGGCCTGCTGCCCGTCGCGGTGCCGCTGTACCTGCTGGCCTCCGACGACCTCGACCTCACCGTGGTCGTGCGCACCGCCGTCGTGGTGTGCACGTGGCTCATCGTCGCCGAACTGCTCGCCCAGCTGGCC
This sequence comes from Kineococcus halophytocola, assembly GCF_041276425.1. Classification (NCBI taxonomy): domain Bacteria; kingdom Bacillati; phylum Actinomycetota; class Actinomycetes; order Kineosporiales; family Kineosporiaceae; genus Kineococcus; species Kineococcus halophytocola. Next base: position 4,657 of record NZ_JBGFTU010000012.1, read on the forward strand.
CGGCGGCAGCGGGCCGCGGCCGACGTCCTCGTCCGCGACGCCCGCACCGACCCGCTGACGACCATCGGCAACCGGCGCGACCTGGAGGACCGCATGACCCGGCTCGCCCCCGGCGACACCGTCGTCGTGTGCGACCTCGACCACTTCAAGCAGGTCAACGACACCCACGGCCACGCCTTCGGCGACCAGGTGCTGCGCGAGTTCGGGGCCATGCTCGCCGCCGGTCTGCGCCGCGACGACTACGCGGCCCGGTTCGGGGGCGAGGAGTTCGTGCTCCTGCTGCACGCCAGCGGGACCGGCCCGGCGATGGACGTCGTGGACCGCCTGCGGCAGACGTGGCGGGACGGCGGCGGGGCCACGACGTTCTCGGCCGGGTGCGCCACCCTCGACGAGGTCACCACCGCCGAGCAGGCCCTCGTCGCGGCCGACGCGGCGCTGTACGCGGCCAAGCGGGCCGGGCGCGACCGCACCCGCAGCGCGGAGGCGGCCGACGGGTGGGGACCTAGGGTGGGGGCCGACACCGTGCGTGACCTGTCCCACGAGTTCTAGGGAGACCCCGTGCCCACCCCCGCTGTGCACATCGGACCGCAGGACGACCCGCAGCTGACCGAGGCGGTCGAACGCGGCGGCGGGCGGGTCGTCCCGCTCGCCGACGCCGAGGCCCTCGTGGTCGTGGGCGGTCACGGCGACCTGCCGGACCTGCACGACGCGATCCGCTGGGTGCAGCTGCCCTCGGCCGGCATCGAGTCCTGGGTCCGGGCCGGGGTCCTGGACCACGACCGGACGTGGACGTCGGCCACGGGCGCCTACTCCACGTCGGTGGCCGAGGGGGCCGTCGCGCTGCTCCTGGCGGGCGTGCGCGGCATCGGCCGCGCCGCCCGCGCCACGACGTGGGACGGCGAGGCCCTCGACGGCGTGCAGACCACGCTGCGCGGGGCGACCGTCGCGATCGTCGGGGCCGGCGGCATCGGCAAGGCCATGATCCCGGCCCTCCTCGGGCTCGGCGCCCGCGTCCTGGCCGTCACCCGCCGCGGCCTGCCCGTGGAGGGGGCCTACGAGACGTGGGCGGCCGACCGCGCCCGCGACGTGTTCGCCGTCGCCGACCACGTCGTCCTCGCCGCCCCCGCCACGGCCGACACCGCCGCCCTCGTCGGCGCCGACGAACTGACCGCGCTCGGCCCGCAGGGCTGGCTCGTCAACATCGCCCGCGGGTCCCTCGTCGACACCGACGCCCTCGTCACCGCCCTGCGCGAGGGGACGATCGCCGGCGCCGCCCTCGACGTCACCGACCCCGAACCGCTGCCCGACGGGCACCCGCTGTGGACCGAGCCGCGCGCGATCGTCACCCCGCACTCGACGAACCCGTCGACGCTGCGGGTGCCGCTGCTGGCCGAGCGGGTGCAGGAGAACGTGCGCCGCTTCGCCGCGGGCGAGGAGCTGCTCGGCCTCGTCGACCTCGACGCGGGGTACTGACCGCTCCACCTTGCGTCACCGTGCGCGGGCCGGGGGTGCGGCGGGGCAGGGCGCGCGCCACGGTGGGGTGCGTGCAGACGTTCCTCCCCTACCCCGACTTCGCCCGGTCGGCGGCCGTCCTCGACGGGCCGCGGCTGGGCAAGCAACGGGTGGAGACGCTGCAGGTCCTGCGTGCCCTGGAACTGCCCGACTACGGCTGGGTGAACCACCCCGCCGTCCGCATGTGGCGCGGCTGCACCCCGGCGCTCGTCGCCTACGGCCTGGCGTGCACGGCCGCGTGGACGAGCAGCGGCCGGGCGGACTCCACCGAGCGGCTCATCGGGGAGTTCGCCCCGCAGGTCGTGGGGCGCCCGCAGTCCGAGCTCGCCGACCTCATGCCGCCGTGGCTGGGCGACGAGGAGCTGCACCGCAGCCACCGGTCGGCGTTGCTGCGCAAGGACCCCGGGTTCTACCGCCCCGTCCTCGGTGCCGACGACCCCGACGACCTGCCCTACGTGTGGCCGGACCCGCCGTCCCTGGAACCGCCCGCGCGCTCGCAGGGCCGGCTCGTCTGGGTGGTGCGCCCGGAGACGCCGCACGCGCTGGGGGAGTTCCTCACCGACGGCGTCGTCGGGCTCGGGACGGCGTCGGGGATCGACGTCGACGTGCGTGGAGCCGCGGAGGGCACGACGCTGCGCCAGCTGCTCAAGGAGGTCTCCCCCGGCAAGCGCCCGGGCAAGGACCTGCGCGTCCTGGACACCTTCGTCCACGAACTGGCCCCCGGGGACGAGGTGGCCGTCCCCGTCGAGCGGGAAGGGGCCCTGTTGCTGGGGGAGGTGCTGGGGGAGTACGAGTTCGCCGCCGGCAAGGGGATCTCCGTGCGGCACCGGCGCGCCGTCCGCTGGGGCGGTCGGGCCGAACGGCGCGACGTCTCCCCGCCCGCCCTGCTGCAGGACCCCCGCCACCTGTTCCACGTCGACCTGACCGTCTGAGACCCCCGGAGGAAACCCGTGCCCGACACCGCCGTCCTCGACGTCGACGGGACCCTCGTCGACACCAACTACCAGCACGCCCTGGCCTGGTTCCGGGCCTTCCGCCGGTTCGACGTGACGTTGCCGGTCTGGCGCCTGCACCGGGCGATCGGCATGGGTGGGGACCAGTTGGTGCCCGCCGTCGCCGGCGAGGAGTTCGAGTCCGCCCACGGCGACGACGCCCGCGCGGCGTGGACGGAGGAGTTCGAGCCGATGCTGCCGGAGGTCCAGCCGTTCGAGGGGGCGCGCGACCTGCTGGTCGACCTCGGCCGCCGGGGCTGGACGGTCGTGCTGGCCTCCTCGGGCCAGCAGGGGCACGTCGACACCTACCTTGACCTGCTCGACGCCCGGGACCTCGTCGCCGGGTGGACGTCCTCGGACGACGCGGACGCCACGAAACCCGCCCCCGACCTGCTGCAGGCTGCGGTGCAACGGGTCTCGGGGCGGGCCGGGATCCTGCTGGGGGACTCGGTCTGGGACTGCGAGGCGGCGGGCAACGCGGGGATGGCCAGCCTGGCCGTCCGCACCGGGGGGTTCTCCACCGAGGAACTCACCGGCGCCGGTGCCGGCGCCGTCTTCGAGTCCCTGCCGGAACTGCTGCAGGCGCTGGACCGGACGGAGTTCGCCCGCCCCGCGTGAACCCCGGCGGGCCGTGAGCCTCAGCGGGTCGGGACGACCGGGACCGGGCGCAGCGCCCGGCGGCCGCGGGGCACCGGGACCGGGGCCGGCGTCGTGGTGGCCGGCGGGGCGGTGGCCGGAGGCGTGGTGGCCGGCGGTGCCGGGGCGGCCGGCGGAGCCGGGGGCACCTGGGCGTCGCGGGCGGCCCGGACGGCGGCGGCGACGTCGAGCATCCCCGCGCCGTACCCGCCGGGCCAGGACTGCCTCGTCGCCGTGCCGGTGAGCCAGCCCCCGATCGTCGCGGCGTCGGCGGCCGGGGCCACCGCCCGCACGAGGGCGGCCGCGGCGGCCACCTGGGGGGCCGAGAACGACGTGCCCGCCACGGCGGTGACGGCGTAGCGGCCGTCCTTGCGCGGGCTGCCCGCCGGCACCGATTCCCCCGGGGCGCTGAGGTCCACGGCGTCGTTGTGCTGGGCCCAGGGCGCGGCGGTGCCGGAGGTGGTGGACGCCGAGACGGACAGGACCCCCGGGTACGACGCCGGGTACTGCACGAGGTTGCCCTCGGCCCCGGAGTTGCCCGCCGAGGCGACGACGACGACGCCCTGCGCCTGCGCCCACTCGATCGTGGCGGCCGTCGTGCGGTTCTGGTCCGGCCCGCCCAGGGAGAGGTTGACGACGTCGGCACCGGCCTTCACCGCGGCCGTGATGCCCGCCACGATCGCGTCGCTGGCGCACCCGGTGCGCTCGCAGACCTTGCCCGCCAGGATCGTCACCTCCGGGGCCACGCCCGCGGCGCCGACCCCGTTGCCGTAGGCGCCGGCCACGACGGTCGCGACCTGGGTGCCGTGGTCGACGACGATCGCGTCGGACTCCCGGGTGAAGTTGCCCAGCGACCGCACGCGGCCGACGAGGTCGGGCTGGGTGGCGTCGACACCGGAGTCCAGGACGGCGACCGTGACCCCGGCGCCCTTCGTCGTGGGCCAGGCGCCGAAGGCGTCGATGGCGGTGAGGTGGTAGGCGTACTTCAGGTAGGGGTCGGTGCTCAGCAACCGGCGGGGGGGCAGGCCCGTGGAGCCCGTGGGGGTCAGCCGGTAGGTCGTGCGGACCTGGGCGTCGCTGAGCGCGGGGTCGGCGTCCAGGGTGCGCACGAGCCGGGCGGCGGCCGCGGACCCGGTGGCGGTGCGCGTCTCCAGCCGCGGCTGCCCGTCGACCCAGCGCAGCGCGTCGACGTGGAGCGCCGGGCCGCCGGCGGGGGCGAGGGGGGCGGCCTGGGCCGCCGGGGTCGCCAGGGTCAGGGCGAGGAGAGCGGCGCCCACCGCGGCGGAGCGGGCGGTGGATCGGGCGGGTACGGGCACGTTCGCTCCCTGCGGTCGGTCGGGACGAGCCTGCATCGGCGCTCCGGACGAGGGACTTGACGGGCCCGCGGCGCGGTTCCCCGGTTCAGGCTAGTGGCCGGGACCCGGTCTCCCGCCGTGCGCGGCCCGCGAGCGGCGTCTAGCGTCGTGATCGCGGCGCCGACCGGCCGGCGCCGCCGGACCTCCGACCGCCGAGGGTCCTCGCCCGCACCCGGTGGCGGCCGTCCCGACGGCCGGCCCCGGGCCGCGGCGGCGGGGTCACGGGACCGACCGAGGAGTGAGCACCATGACCGATCAGCCCAGGAACACGCTCGTCCGGCTGGACGACAGCGGCCGCACCGTGGCCGACCCCGCGCACGACGTGCGGGGACGCACGGTGCTCGACGGTGACGGCGAGGAGCTGGGGACGGTCGACGACCTGCTCGTCGACCGCGACGAGACCCCCGGTCCCGGTGAGGGCCCCGGCACGGGCCCCGGTGAGGACGCCGGGGGCGGGCAGGTCCGCATGCTGCGGGTCAAGCACGGCGGTCTGCTGGGGATCGGCGCGGACGTCTTCTTCGTCCCCGTCGACGCCGTGACCGGGGTGGACGAGGACGCCGTGCACGTCGACCTCGGGCGCGACCGGGTCGAGGGGGCCCCGCAGTACGACCCCGAGCTCGTCGACCAGTACGAGTACTACTCCTCGGTGTACGGGTACTACGGCTTCACGCCGTACTGGGCCCCGGGGTACGTCCGCCCGCCGTGGCCGGGGTCGCCGGTGCTCTGAGCCGGCGCCGCGGCGCGGTCGCGTCGTGGGTTACGGTGTGGTCGATGCGCATCGACACAGCCGTGCCGGGCGCCGGCGGGGCAGCGGGGGAGGCGACGTGACCGGGACGGGCCGGGGTGCGACGGGTCGCACGGTGACGAGCAAGGACGTGGCGCGGGTGGCCGGGGTCTCCCAGAGCACCGTGTCCTACGTCATGAGCGGCAAGCGGCCCATCTCCGCGCGCACCCGCCGGATCGTCGAGGACGCCATGGCCCAGCTCACCTACCAGCCCAACGCCGGGGCCCGCGCCCTGGCCAGCCAGCGGACCCAGATCGTCGCCGTCGTCATGCCGTTCGACTCCGGCCTCGGCGCGGCCGGTCTCATGGCGTTCATCGAGGAGATCACCCTCGCCGCCCGCGCCCACGACCACGACGTCCTGCTCGTCACCGCCGAGGAGGGCGTCGACGGGTTGCGCCGCGTGGCCGGGCGGGCGTTGTGCGACGCCGTCGTCGTCATGGAGGTCGGCTCGGACGACCCGCGCGCGGCCATCGCCCGGGACCTGCGCGTGCCGACCCTGTTCATCGGCATCCCCGACGACCCGGCGGGGTTGCACTGCGTCGACTTCGACTTCGAGGACGGTGCCCGCCTGCTCGTCGCCGAGCTCGCCGACCGGCAGCGGGTGACGGCGCTGGCCTGGGGGTCCGACACCGTCGCCCGGCACCTGAACTACGTGCCGCGGTTCCGCGCGGCCGCGCAGGAGGCCGCCGAGGCGGCCGGAGTGGCCCTGGACTGGGTGCCGCTGGAACGCGCGACGGTGGAGGAGCAGGTCCGCGCGGTGCTGGCCGCGGGCGCGGACGCCCTGCTCGTCACCGCCCACCTGACCCGCGTCGTGCACGCGGTGCAGGACGCGGGGTTGCGCCCGGGGACCGACCTGGACCTCGTCGCCCTCGCCACCGACGTCGACGCGACGGGTTTCACGGTGCCGCTGACGGCGGTCTCTACCCACCCCCGCGACGTCTCCCGCCAGGCCATGTCCTGGTTGTTCGACCTCCTCGAGCGGGGGTCCGGGCCGGCGCAGGTGCGCCGCGTGCCGGCCTCGGTCAGCCGCCGGTCCTCGGTGCGGTCGGGGCCCACCCCGCGCGTTCCGCGACCCTGAACCGGTTAGTACGATCCGCAGCAGCACGACCCCAGCTAGAGAACGACAGAGAACGCCAGAGAACGACGACGACGTCCCGGGAGGACCAGCCCGCATGTCCGCTGACCTGAACGAACTGCCGGAACTCGGGGTCGCCGTCGTCGGCCACTCCTTCATGGGCGCGGTGCACTCGCACGCCTGGCGCACCGTCGACCACGTCGGAACCCCCCGGTTCCGCACGAAGCGCCTCGCGCTCGCGGGCCGGGACCTCTCCCGCGCGCAGGCCGCCGCCACGCAGTTCGGGTGGGACGAGGGCGTCGACGACTGGCGCACGCTCGTCGCCCGCGACGACGTCCAGGTCGTCGACATCCTGACGCCCGGCGACTCCCACGCCGAGATCGCCATCGCCGCCCTGGAGGCCGGCAAGCACGTCCTCTGCGAGAAGCCCCTGGCCAAGACGGTCGAGGAGGCCCAGCGGATGACGCGGGCCGCCCAGGCCGCCTCCGCGCGCGGGGTCCGCAGCATGGTGGCGTTCAACTACCGCCAGGTCCCGGCGCTCGGGCTGGCCAAGCAGCTCATCGACGCCGGTCGCCTCGGGGAGGTCCGCCAGGTGCGCGCGGTGTACCTGCAGGACTGGATCGTCGACCCGGAGTTCCCCCTCACCTGGCGGCTGCAGAAGGACCGCTCGGGCGCGGGTGCGCTGGGGGACATCGGGTCCCACATCATCGACGCCGCGCAGTTCATCACCGGCCAGAAGCTGACCGGGGTGTCCGGCACGGTCGAGACGTTCGTCAAGCAGCGCCCGCTGGAGGCCGCCCGCACCGGCGCGAACACCGGTCTGGGGGCGCAGGCCTCGACCGAGTTCGGCGAGGTCACCGTCGACGACGCCGCGGTGTTCTTCGGCCGCGGCGACGGCGGGGCGCTCATGACGTTCGAGGCCACGCGGATGGCGCTGGGCCGCAAGAACGGCATGCGCATCGAGGTCAACGGCTCGAAGGGCTCCCTCGCGTTCGACTTCGAGTCCATGAACGAGCTGCACTTCTTCGACGGCACGCTGCCCGACGCCGAGAACGGGTTCCGCCGGATCCTGGCGACCGAACCCGAGCACCCCGGGGCGGGAAACTGGTGGCCCGCCGGGCACGGCCTGGGCTACGACCACCCCTTCGTCCACGAGCTGCAGGAGTTCCTCGGAGCGATCGCCGACGGGCGCGACCCGAGCCCGAGCTTCGCCGACGGCCTGCAGGTCCAGCAGGTCCTCGACGCCGTGCAGCGCAGCGCCGAGAACGACTCCGTCTACACCACGATCTGAGGAGGAACGACGATGGCCGAACCGCTGAAGACCCCCCGCCCGGTGACCCTGTTCACCGGCCAGTGGGCCGACCTGCCCTTCGAGGAGGTCTGCCGCCTCGCCTCCGAGTGGGGTTTCGACGGTCTGGAGATCGCGACCTGGGGCGACCACCTCGACTCCACCCGCGGCGCCCGGGACGACGACTACATCGCGCAGAAGAAGGCCACGCTCGAGAAGCACGGCCTGCAGGTCTGGACGATCTCGGCCCACCTGACCGGCCAGGCCGTCTGCGACCTCATCGACGAGCGCCACCAGGACATCGTCTCGGCCGACGTCTGGGGCGACGGCGACCCCGAGGGCGTCCGGCAGCGCGCCGCGGAGTACGTGAAGGACACCGCCCGCACCGCGGCCCGCCTCGGCGTCAAGACCGTCACCGGGTTCACCGGGTCCTCCATCTGGCACACCGTCGCGATGTTCCCCCCCACCCCCGACGCGATGGTCGAGCGCGGGTACCGGGACTTCGCCGACCGCTGGAACCCGATCATGGACGTGTTCGACGAGGTCGGCGTGAAGTTCGCCCTCGAGGTGCACCCCTCGGAGATCGCCTACGACTACTGGACGACCGCGCGCACGATGGAGGCCATCGGCCACCGCGAGGCGTTCGGGCTGAACTTCGACCCCTCGCACTTCGTGTGGCAGGACCTGGACCCGGTGCCGTTCCTGCGCGACTTCGCCGACCGGATCTACCACGTGCACTGCAAGGACTCCCGCAAGCAGCTCGACGGCCGCAACGGCCGCCTCGGCTCGCACCTGCCGTGGGCGGACTCCCGCCGCGGCTGGGACTTCACCTCCGTCGGCCACGGCGACGTGCCGTGGGAGCTGATCTTCCGCGAGCTGAACACCATCGGCTACGCCGGCCCGACCAGCGTGGAGTGGGAGGACGCCGGCATCGACCGCCTGCGCGGCGCCCCCGACGCCCTGGCCTTCGTGCGCGGCCTGGGGGAGCTGTTCCAGCCGCCGGCCGCCGCGTTCGACGCGGCCTTCAGCTCCAAGGGCTGACTCAAGCCGGCCCCCCTCGCGGCCGATGAGACCTGTGGCGCGTCCAGCTCCGGCGCGCCGCAGGTCTCTCACCGAGGGGGTGCAGCCGTGCCGTGGGTCTCCGGACGTCTCGTCGAGGCACCCGGTGAACCTGTGGTGCTCGCGCGGACGTGGCGCCGCCGCGCCGTCCTGGCCGTCCTCCTCGTCGTCGCGCTGCTCGTCGGGCGCGGTGCCACCGCCGACGGGGCCCACTTGGCCATCGTGTGGCCGGCCTCGGCGGTGGGGCTGCTGTGGCTCGCCGGGTCCCCGGGGCGCCGGCACCGGCTGGTCGACGGGGCCCTGCTCGTCCTGATCACGCTCGCCCTGCGCGTCGTGACCGCCCTGCCCGTCGCCGAGTCGGTCCTGCTCGCCGTCGCGGCCCTCGTCCACGCGCTCGTCGGCGCGCACGCCCACCGGCGCCTGGAACCGGCGGGGTTCCGGCTGGCCACCCCCGCGCACCTGCGGTCGCTGGCCCTGTCCTCCGTGGTCGGGGCCCTCGCCTCCACCCCCGTGGCCGCCCTCGCCTTCGCCGTCGACGACGCCGCCGACGCCCTGTCGGCCGGGCAGTGGCTGCTGCGGACCGGGGTGTCCACCTTCCTGCTCCTGGCGATCGTCCTGCGCGCCGCCGAACGACGCCCGGGGGCGCCCGGCAGCCGGGTCCGCCCCGTCGAGCGGCTGGCCATCCACGTGACGGCGGCCGGCACCTACGCCCTGTCGTTCTGGTTCGTCGACGGTGCGGCGGTCGCCTTCCTCGTCATCCCCGTGGCGGTCTGGGTCGCGCTGCGGCGCACCACCACCGCCGCGACGGTGCACGTCGTCCTCGCCGCCGCCGTCGTCGTGGCCTCGACCTGGGCCGGGCGGGGGCCGTGGGCGCACCTGGCCCCGGACCTGCAGGCGGTCTGCGCCGAGGCCTTCACCGGCGTCCTGGGGTTCCTGACCCTCGTCCTGGCCCTGTACCGCGACGAGAGCGCGGAGAACGCCCGGCACGCCGCCGAGCAGGCGGACCTGCTGTCGGCCGTCTTCGGCTCCATCTCCGACGCGGTGTGCGTCTTCGACGCCGAGGGGAACTCGATCCTGCGCAACCCGGCCGCCGACCGGCTGCTGGGCGGGCCGCGCGCCGCGCGCGGGGACTGGGGCCGGCGGATCGTCTTCGAGCGTCCCGACGGCACCGCCTGGGCCCCCGGGGAGCTCCCCGTCGCGCGCGCGTTGCGCGGGGAACCGGTCGACGGGCAGGACCTGCGCCTGCTGTCCCCGCAGCACCCGGGCGGCGTGCTGCTCAACGTCAGCGCCCGGCCGCTGCCGCGGGGGGAGGACCTGCGGTGGAGCGGCGGCGTCGTGGCGGCCTTCCACGACGTCACCGAGGTGCGGGCGGCGGCCGAGCGCGTCGCGCAGGCGCACGAACTGGTCTCCGGCGTGCTGGCCGCGGCCACCGAGCACGCGATCGTCGCGGTCGACACCGAGGGGCTGACCACGGTCTTCAACGAGGGGGCCGAGCGGATGCTCGGGTTCACCGCGGCCGAGGTCGTGGGCACCGACGCCGCGCGGTTCTTCCTGGCCGAGGAGCTGCGGGCGGCCGCGGCGGCCGAGGGTCTGGACGACCCGCGCCAGCTGTTCTTCCGGGTCGCCCGGCAGGGGCCGCGCACGTCGCGGTTCTCCTTCGTGCACCGCGACGGGCGGACCTTCCCGGTGAGCCTGACCACGACGGCGCTCCTGGGGGCCGACGGTGCGGTGCAGGGGTTCATCGGGATGGCGACGGACGTCTCGGAGCTGGAGGACTCCGAGGCGCTGTTCCGCAGCGCGCTGCAGGCCGCCCCGGTCGGCATCGCCCTGGTCCGGGCCTCCGGCGCGCAGGCCGGGCGCCTGCAGCGGGTCAACCGGTCGCTGTGCCGGTTCACGGGCCGGGCCGAGGGGGACCTGCTCGGGGCCGACGTCGGGGAGCTGTTCCTGGGCGGGGAGCGCGGCGACGACCTGTTCGCCGACGTGCTCAGCGGCTTCGTCCGCGAGCAGCGGTCGGCCCTGCAGGTCGAGCGGGCCGGGGCCGAACCCCTGCACGTGGAGGTCTCGACGACCCTCGTGCGGTTGCGCGGCGGCGAGGTCACCATGCTGTGCCTCGTCGAGGACGTCACCGAGCGCCGCGCCACCCAGGCCGAGCTGCAGCGCCTGGCCCTGCACGACGCCCTGACGGGCCTGCCCAACCGCCTGCTGTTCCTGGACCGCCTCGAGCACGCCGTCGCGGCCGCCCGCCGCGGGGCCGGGCACGTCGGGCTGCTCTACGTCGACCTCGACGGGTTCAAGGCGGTCAACGACACGGCCGGGCACGAGGCCGGGGACGACCTGCTCGTGCAGGTGGCGGCCCTGCTGTCCTCGTGCGTGCGCCCGGGCGACACCGTGGCCCGCCTCGGCGGGGACGAGTTCGCCGTCGTCTGCCCGGGCACCAGCGCCGAGCACGACCTCGTGACGGTGGGGCGCCGCGTGCTGGCCCTGCTGGGCAAGCCCCTGGCGGTGCGCGGGCACGGGGGCACCGAGCACCGGGCCGTCGTGGGCGCGAGCATCGGGGTGCGCTGGTGCACCGACGGGCGCCCGGCCGAGGAGCTGCTGCGCGACGCCGACGAAGCCATGTACGAGGCCAAGCGGGCCGGCAAGGGCCGGATCGTGGTGCACCACGGGGGACGGGGAACCGCCGTGCTGCGCCCCGCGTCCCACCTCTCACCCCAGTAGTGACCGCGAGTGACGAACTGAGCACGTTTCGTGTGGTCCATCTCACAGCCCGTCCCGGAGCGGCGCCCGGGACTGGTTGAGTGCGGCCCATGACGACGCCTCTCTCGCGGGTCCGCCCCCGGTCCTCCCGCCGTCCAACGGCCGCGGCCGCGCTGGGCACGACCCTCACCGCGCTCACCGCGCTCGCGCTCGCCGCCCCCGCCTCGGCCGACCCCACCGGCGGCGCCGACCCCGGGGTGGACCCGGCCGCCCTGCACGTCCTGGAGCGCACCAACGCCGCCCGGGCCGCCGCCGGCTGCGGCCCGCTGGTGCTCGACCCCGCCCTCGCGGCCGCCGCGCAGCAGCACACCGTCGAGATGGCCGCCACGGGCACGATGTCCCACACCGGCGCCGACGGCAGCTCCCCCCGGACCCGCCTGGCCGCCGTCGGGTCCTTCCCGGTGCGCACCGCGGAGAACGTGGCCGTCGGCTACGACGCCGACGGCGTCGTGGCGGCGTGGCTGGCCAGCCCCGGCCACCGCGCCAACGTCCTGGACTGCCGGCTGGCCGCGGTCGGCGTCGCCCAGGCCCCCGGAGCGGTGGGCACGTACTGGACGCAGGTCTTCGCCGGCTGGGCGTGACCCGGCTCGGCGTGACCCGGGCCGGGCGGCGGGGCATGCTGGACGGGCGCGGAACCCCGGCGGCGCGACCGGCGTCGGACGGGTGGGGCGCGGGACGCAGGACACGGGGTGCGACGGTCGCACCCGGGCGCCGGGAGGTCGTCGTGGCGGGTGCACCCTGGTGGGAGCAGTTCGACCCCTCCTCGACCGGTCCTGCCCGGGCCGCCGCCCGCCCCGCGCCGAGGGCGGGCACGGACGTGCTGAACCCCGCCGACCGTCCCGCCGTCGGGCAGGCCCCCCAGCAGACCCCCCAGCAGACCCCCCAGCAGACCCCCGGGCGGGATCCCGGGCAGGACCCCGTCCGGCCCGCTCCCCGCCCCCCGCGCGGCCTGCAGGTCCTCTCGGGGCTCCTGGCCCTCGTCCTCGTCGCCCTGCTCGGGGTGCTCGCCGCGCGCACGGTCGGTGCGTCGGCGCGGGCCCCGGCGGTGCCGGGGGGGACCGCCGCCGGGCCCACCAGGGCCGGGGACCCCTCGCCGTCCACCGGGAGCCTCGTGCCGGCCGGGACCGCCGCCGTCGACGCGGCCGCCACCGCCGAGCTCGACCGGCTGCGCGAGCGCGGCCTGCGGCTGCACCCCCCGCAGGGCCAGTGGGTCGCCCAGCTCGCGGCCAAGAGCGTCGGCACGACCGACCCCGGGCAGACCGCCGCGAACGGCAGCAGCACCTTCTACGCCGCCGACATCCTCGACCAGAGCCGCCGGATCGCCTCCGGGGTGGCCGGGGAGGACGTGTTCGTGCTGCACACCACCGACTTCGGCGACGGTCTCGTCGACGCCCGCGGCAACCCCTACTGGGTGACGCTGGTCGCCGGCCCGTTCGGCGACGGCGACGACGTGCGGACCTGGTGCGCCAGCATGTTCGCCTCCACCCCCGCCGCCGAGCGCGGGAACGTCTGCCTGCCCCGGCAGCTGACGCCGCGCTGAGCGGCCGGCGCCGCGGACCCGAGCACTGGGCCCCGCGGGCTCAGTGCGCGCCGGTGAGGTGCCCGGCGAGGCGTTCGTGCATCGCGGCGCTGGCCCGGTTGAGCCCCACCATCGTCACGTCCTTGCCCCGGGCCGCGTACTTGGTGCCGACCGCGTCGAGGACGGCCACCGTCGAGGCGTCCCAGACGTGGGAGTCGGACAGGTCGATCACCACGGTGCCGGGGTCGCCGGCGTAGTCGAACTGCCCGAGCAGGTCGTTGGAGGAGGCGAAGAACAGGGCCCCGTGCACGTGGTACGTCTTGACGGTCCCGTCCTCGCTCAGCACGCCGTCCACCTCCACGAGGTGCGCGACGCGGCGGGCGAACAGCAGGGCGGCGACGAGGACGCCGACGAGGACGCCGATGGCGAGGTTGTGGGTCACCACGACGACCACGACGGTCGTCACCATGACGGTCGTCTCGCTGCACGGCATCCGCCGCAGCGTCGCCGGCCGGACCGAGTGCCAGTCGAAGGTGCCGACGGCGACCATCACCATGACGGCGGCCAGGGCGGCCATCGGGATGGTGGCGACGACGTCGCCGAGGCCGACGACGAGGATCAGCAGGAAGGTCCCGGCCAGGAACGTCGACAGGCGGGTGCGGGCCCCGGACCGGACGTTGATCATGGTCTGGCCGATCATCGCGCAGCCGCCCATGCCGCCGAAGAACCCGGTGATGACGTTGGCGGCGCCCTGGCCCCAGGCCTCGCGGGTCTTGGAGGAGCCGGTGTCGGTGACCTCGTCGACGAGCTTGGCCGTCATCAGCGACTCCATGAGCCCGACCAGGGCCATGCCGAACGCGTAGGGGGCGATGATCCGCAGCGTCTCCAGGGTCAGGGGGACGTCCGGCAGGCCGAGCACGGGCAGGCTGTCGGGCAGGGCGCCCTCGTCGCCGACGTTCGGCACGGCCAGGTGCGCCGCGACGGTCAGCACGGTCAGGACGGCGATCGCGACGAGGGGGGCGGGCACGGCGGTCGTCAGCCTCGGCAGGAACACCATGATCGCCAGGGCGGCGGCCACCATCGGGTAGACCAGCCACGGCACGCCGACCAGGTGCGGCACCTGCGCCCAGAAGATGAGGATCGCCAGGGCGTTGACGAAGCCGACCATGACGCTGCGCGGGACGAAGCGCATGAGCCGCGGCACCCGCAGCACCCCCAGGACGACCTGGACGAGCCCGGCGAGGATGACGGTGGCGATGAGGAAGTCCAGGCCGTGCTCGCGCACGACCGGGGCGACGACCAGGGCGACCGCGCCGGTGGCGGCCGAGATCATGGCCGGCCGGCCGCCGAGGACGGAGATGGAGACGGCCATCGTGAAGGAGGCGAACAGGCCGACGCGGGGGTCGACCCCGGCGATGATCGAGAACGAGATCGCCTCGGGGATGAGGGCCAGGGCCACGACGAGGCCGGCCAGCACCTCGGTCCGCAGGACGGCGGGGGTGGGCAGGCTCGGGAGCAGGGGCCGGCGCGGGGGCCGGCGCGGGGGCGTGGCGGTGAGGGTCACGGACGTCCGTTCTGCGGGGAGGCCGGGAAGCGGGGTGGTGCCCCGGCGGGGGCGCGCTCGGGCGGGGGCACCGTCGGTCACAGACTCTACCTTGACGTGAGGAGAAGGTTGTCGTGCAGTCCGACACCTGATGGACGGAGCGTCGGCAGCCGTCACGCTGCGTCGAGAACTTCGAGCGATCGGGTGGTCCTGACGATCGCGTCCTCCCGGGTCCCCGCGGCGACCACCGGGGGAGCGGGGCCGGGGTGGCGCCCCACGAGCACCGGGAGACGGCGGGGAGACGGCGGGGAGGCGGCGGGGAGACGGCGGGGGACGGGTGGCAGACGTCGCTTGCGGAGACCGCCTCGGGAATCTACCTTCACGTCACGGTAGGGTTGACGACGCCGGCAGACCTCGGGGGGAGGCGCTCGTGCACGTGAGCACCGGGCGCGCGCGCTCGACCGGCGGGGCCCGTCCCCACCGGCACGCCCTCGTCCCCACCGGCACGCCCTCGTCCCCGCCCCGCTCGTCCCCGCCCCGCTCGTCCCCGCCCCGCTCGTCCCCGCCCTGCGCGCCGCCGTCCGGCGAGCGCAGACCCGTCCGGAACGAGGTCCTGTGACCACGCGCACCAACCCGACCCCGCCCGCCGGGACGTCCGCCGGCCGCGCCCGGCGCCACGCCGGCCGTCCCCGGGTCCCGGCCGCCCCGCGCGGTGCGGCCGCGCGGGGGCGCACCCTGGCCGCCGCGTTCGACTCCCGCCACAACGCGCTCGACGTCCTGCGCCTCGCGCTCGCCCTCACCGTCGCGGTCGTCCACACGATGTACCTGGGCCTGGGGCACCAGCCGCAGGCCGGGTCCACCGACGTCGGCAGCCTGGCCGTGGACGGGTTCTTCGTCCTCAGCGGCTTCCTCGTGGCCCGCAGCTGGCTGCGCCTGGGCTCCCTGCGCCGGTTCCTGTGGCACCGGGCGCTGCGGATCCTGCCCGCCTTCTACGTCAGCCTCGCCCTGACCGCGCTCGTCGTCGCCCCGCTGCTCGCGGTGCTCTCCGGCCGCAGCGCCACCTCGGTGTTCTCCGGCCCGGACTCCGCCGTCGGCTACGTCACCCGCAACGCCGGGCTGCTCATGCGCCAGTTCGGGATCGCCGGCCTGGGCGACGACGGCAGCGGCTCGGTCGTCAACGGCTCGCTGTGGACGCTGTTCTTCGAGGCCGCCTGCTACGGCATCGTCGCCGGCCTGGGGGTGCTCGGCGTCCTGGCCCGCCGGCGGTGGGTCGTCCCGGCCCTGCTGGTCCTGCTGTGGGCCCTGACCGTCTCGGCGACGGCCGGGTACAACCCGGTCGGGTCCGAGCTCATGCTGCGCTTCGCGTTCATCTTCCTGCTGGGCGTGGCCGGGCACCTGTACGCCGACCGGCTGCCGCTGTCCCTGCCGCTGGCCGCCCTGGCCGTGGCCCTCGTGGCCGCCGGGCTCGCGCTGCTGCCGGACTACCGGGCCCTGGGGGGCCCGGCCTTCGCCTACGCCTTCCTCTACGCCGTCGTGCGCCTGCCGCTGCGGTGGCGGCCGCGGTGGGACCTGTCCTACGGCGTCTACGTCTGGCACTGGCCGATCGCCCTCACGCTGGCGACCGCCGGTCTGGCGGGCGCCGTCGGCCCGGTCTTCGTCCCGCTCAGCCTGGCCGTCACCGCGGTGGTCGCGGCCCTGTCCTGGCGCGTGGTCGAGGCGCCCGCCCTGTCCCTGAAGAACGCCGCCTGGGTCACCGCCGGGCGCGTCCGCCGCCCGTAGGGTGATCCGGGTGAGCACGGGACAGCACGAGATCGGGGCGGACACCGCGGACCCCGCGCCCACCGCCGACCCCGCGGACGGCGCCGTCTACCAGGTCGGCGAGGTGGCCGAACGGGTCCGGCTCTCGCACCGGACCGTGCGCTACTACGACGACCAGGGGCTGCTGAGCGCCGCCCGCAGCGCGGGGAACTACCGCCTCTACAGCCGGTCGGACATCGAGCGCATGCTGATGATCCGGCGCATGAAGCCGCTCGGCTTCAGCCTGGAGGAGATGCGCCACGTGCTCGGCGTCCTGGACCGCGTCGACCGCGAGAGCGCCCAGGCCCCGGAGCTGGAGCTGGAGCTGCGCCGCGCCATCGACGACGTCCGGGAGCGCCGGGACAAGCTGGCCGAGCAGATGGCGGGCGCCGACGAGTTCCTCGCCGCCCTGCGCGCCCGCCTGCCCTGACGCCCTCAGTCGGTGAGGTCCCCCCGGTCGCCCACCGCCGAGTGCTCGCGCAGCGGCCGGGCCTGCGGCAGCCGCGTCCCGATGACCTGGTCGATGATCCGGTGGGCGATGGACTGCGCGTCCAGGCCCGCGTCGCGCAGGATCTCGGCCCGCGAGGCGTGGTCGAGGAACTGGTCGGGCAGCCCGAGCTCGGTGACGCCGGTGTCGACGTCGGCCTCGCGCAGGTCCTGGCGCAGCCGGGTGCCGATCCCGCCGACGCGCACACCGTCCTCGATCGTCACCACGAGGCGGTGCTCGCGGCACAGCTCGATGAGCGAGGAGGCGACCGGCACGACCCAGCGGGGGTCGACGACGGTGGCACCGATGCCCTGCGCGGCCAGCAGCGCGGCCGTCTCCAGGGCCGTCGTGGCCATCGACCCGACCGCGACGAGCAGGACGTCGCGGGAGGAGTCGGGGGCCTCGGCGAGCACGTCGACCCCGTCGGGCAGGCGGAACACCCGTGGGACGTCCGGTCCGACCGCGCCCTTGGGGTAGCGCAGGACGGTCGGGGCGTCCTCGACGGCGATCGCCTCGGCCAGCTCCTCGCGCAGGGTCGCCGCGTCGCGCGGGGCGGCGATCCGGATGCCCGGGACCACCTGCAGCAGGGCCAGGTCCCACATGCCGTGGTGGCTGGGCCCGTCCGGCCCGGTGACCCCCGAGCGGTCCAGCACGAACGTCACCCCCGCCTCGTGCAGGGCCACGTCCATGAGGACCTGGTCGAAGGCGCGGTTGACGAACGTGGCGTACAGGGCGACGACGGGGTGCAGGCCGCCGTAGGCCAGGCCCGCGGCCGTCGTGACCGCGTGCTGCTCGGCGATGCCGACGTCGAACACCCGCTCGGGGTGGCGTTCGGCGAACGTGTGCAACCCGGTGGGCCGCAGCATGGCCGCCGTGATCGCGACGATCCGGGAGTTCTCCTCCCCGAGGTCGGCCAGTTCCCCGGAGAACACCGACGTCCACGACGTCCCGCCGGCCACCTCCAGGGACTCCCCCGTCGTGGGGTCGATCTTCCCGACGGCGTGGAACTGGTCGGCCTGGTCGCGCAGGGCCGGTTCGAACCCGTGCCCCTTCTCGGTGATCGCGTGGACGATGACCGGGGTGCCGTAGTCGCGGGCCTGCCGCAGCGCCTGCTCCAGCGCCTCCTGGTCGTGCCCGTCGACGGGGCCGACGTACTTCACGTCCAGGTTGGAGTACAGCGCCTCGTTGTCGGTGAAGCGGGCCAGGAACCCCCGCATCCCCCCGCGCAGCCCGCGGTAGAACGCGCGGCCCGGCGAGCCGAACCGGTCGGCCGCGGCCTGGCTCTTCTCGTGCAGCCGTCGGTACTCGCTGCGGGTCCGCACGGTGCTGAGGAACCGGGCCATCCCGCCGATCGTGGCGCCGTAGGAGCGGCCGTTGTCGTTGACGACGATCACCAGCCGGCGGTCGTTGTCGTGGGACATGTTGTTCAGCGCCTCCCACGTCATCCCGCCCGTGAGCGCGCCGTCACCGACGACGGCGACGACCGTGCGGTCGGACTGGCCGGACAGCTTGAACGCGCGGGAGATCCCGTCGGCCCACGACAGCGACGCCGAGGCGTGGGAGGACTCCACGATGTCGTGCTCGGACTCGCTGCGCTGGGGGTAGCCGGCCAGGCCGCCGCGCTCGCGCAGGTGGGAGAAGTCCTGCCGCCCCGTCAGCAGCTTGTGCACGTACGCCTGGTGGCCCGTGTCGAAGATGATCGGGTCCTTGGGGGAGTCGAAGACGCGGTGCAGGGCCAGCGTCAGTTCCACCACCCCGAGGTTCGGGCCCAGGTGACCACCCGTCTTCGCGACCGCCGCGACGAGGAAGCGGCGGATCTCGGCCGCCAGCTCGTCCAGTTGCGCCGGGGTCAGGTCGTCGAGGTCTCGGGGAGACCGGATCGATCCGAGCAGGTCCACAGGTGCTCCTCTCGTCTGCGCAGGCAGCTTAGGCGGCTGCCCGCGGCCCGCCAGTCCGTACCCGGCCCGTCCCGGGTCGGCCCGGCTCACCGCGGCGGGGTGCGCTCACCCGTCCGCCGCCGCGTCCACCGTTCGGCCCCGCCGAGGGCCAGCAGCACGACCACGGCGGCCAGGCCCTCCAGCCCCGCCCGCACCGGGCTGTCGCCGAACGCGAGCGCGGCCAGCAGCGCCACCGCCAGGCCGGCCCCCGCGCAGGCCAGGACGAAGCGGGGTGTCGACGTGCGGGGCGCCGGTCGGGGGTCCACCGCGTCAGGGTGCCCCCGCGGGCGCGGGGTGTCGAACGCTGGGCGGGCGGGGCGCCGGTGCCGGACCCAGGATGACGTCGTGCCCCTGCTGCCCCCACCGCCCACCGGCCGCCCGGCGGTGCTCGACTGGGTCCGCACCCACCTCGGGCACCTCACCGCCGAGGCCCCCGGGGACGTCGCGGCCTCGGCCGTCCGCGGCGGGCAGTCCGCCGCCGACGCCGCGCTGGCCGCCCTCGACCTCACCGGGTACGCCGCCCGGCGCAACGAGGTGCTGCCCGCCTCCCGGCGCGGGGCGACGCGGCTGTCCCCCCACGTCCGGCACGGTCTGCTGCCGCTGCCCGCCGTCTGGGCCGCCGCGAAGGACGCCCCCGCCCGGGACCGGGCGACGTTCCGCGACGAGCTGCTGTGGCAGGAGTACGCCCGGCACCTGTACGCCCGCCTCGGGCGCGCGACCGGGGCCGACCTGCGCTTCGCGGGCCCCGTCCCGGCCCGGCCGTGGACCCGGGAGCCGTGGCCGGAGGACATGGCCTGCGTCGCCGCGACGGCCCGGGAGCTGCGCGAGGACGGGTGGCTGGTGAACCAGACCCGGATGTGGCTGGCCTCGCAGTGGCCGGTGCGGGCCGGCGCGGACTGGCGCGACGGCGCCCGCGAGATGTACCGGCACCTGCTCGACGGGTCCGCCGCGGCGAACCGCCTGGGCTGGCAGTGGGCCGTCGGCACCGGCACCGGGAAGGTCTACGGGTTCAGCCGCCGGCAGGTCGAGAAGCGGGCGCCCGGGCTGTGCGGGACGTGCGCGCTGCGGGCGGCCTGCCCCGTCCAGGACTGGCCCGAGACCGACGCCGGCCCGCGCGTGGAGCCGCCCGAGGGCCTGGCCGGTGGCCCCACCGACGCCGGCCCGGAGCGGGCGGAGCTGCGGGGCGAGCCCGAGGCCGTGTGGCTGACCGCGGAGTCCCTGGGCGAGGCCGACCCGGCCCTGGCCGCCCACCCAGACCTGCCCGCCGTCTTCGTCCTCGACGAACCGCTGCTGCGGCGGCTGCGCCTGTCCGGCAAGCGGCTCGTCTTCCTCGCCGAGACCCTGTCCGAGCTGGGCTGCGACGTCCACCTCGGCGACCCCGTCACCGAGCTCGCCGGCCGGCGCCTGGCCGTGACGTTCGCGCCCGTGCCGGGGTTCGCCCGCCGCTCGGCCCGCCTCGACGTCGCGGCCCTGCACCCCTGGCCGTGGCTGCGCCGCCCCGGGTCCGGGTCGCTGCGCTCCTTCAGCGCCTGGGCCCGCACGGCGCGCTGAGACCGCTCAGGCCGCCGGGCCCCCGGGGTGCGCCAGCGCGCGCCCGACCTGCGCGAACGCCTCCCGCAGCCGCTGCTCGTCCAGCTCGTCCAGGTCGGCGCGCGCCGCCGCCGCCCGCACCCGGCTGAGCTGGTCGCGGACCGCGGTGCGCACCACCGGCCGCGACGTCGACCAGGCGACCTCGCCCAGCAGGTCCGCGACCCGGGCCAGGACCGCCGGGTCGGTGGCGTACCGCACCGGCTGGGCCACGGCCAGGTCCAGCAGCTCCGGCATCCCCGGGCGGCGCAGGACCAGCCGGGTCGTCCCGTCCTCGTCGCGGCCCACCTGGTCCCCCAGGGGACGGTCGGCCACCGAGCACAGGAACGCCGATGCGTGCCCCAGCGCGTGCACCGCCGTCGTCGGGTCGTTGATCCCCGGCGACAGCGCCTTGTCCGCCACGTCCACGAGCTGACGCAGCCCGAAGGCCAGGTCCTGCGCCTGGGTGGGTTCGGACCCGATCTGCACCGCGTCCCGGAGCGCCTCCTGCACCCGCCGCCGCACGTCGGGGTCCAGCGCCGGACCCGACCGCGGCCAGCACCACGCCAGCGGGGTGCCCCGCACCACCGAGCTGCCCGGGAACCGCTCGACCACCACGACGACGTCCTGCTCCGTGGCCGCCTCGAGCAGGGCGTCCTCCTGGACCAGGCACAGGAACCCCGACCCCGCCGCGGGCAGCGGGACCGCGTGGTCGGGCACCCGGACCGGGCTCCGGTCCACCTCCACGGTGCCGTCGGTCGGGTACAGCAGGTCCGCGGTGCGGCACGCGTCGGCCTGCACCCGCTCCAGCATCGTCTCCACCCGGATCTCCCGCGCCAGGTGCGCCAGGAACAGCACCAGGCAGACCACGCTGGCCACCGCCAGCAGGAACGCCACCGTCACCGAGATGCGCGGCACCACCGCCGAGACGCCCGCTGCCCCGTCGTCGTCGCTGGGGCTGCGCACCGTGCGCAGCACCGTCAGCGCGTACGTGAACGTGGACAGGAACACCGCCAGCGTGGTGTGCACGAACCGGTCCTGGGTGAACGTGCGCAGCAGCCGGGGGGAGAACTGGCTGCTGGCCAGCTGCAACGTCACCACGGTCAGGGAGAACGTCAGCGAGGTGACCGTGATGAGGGAGCTGGCCACCGCGTCCAGGACGGTCCGGGCGGCACCGGCCCCACCCCCGAACACGAGGTCGCGCACGGCGGCCGGCAGGTGCTCGTCGACCCGCTCGTCCAGCAGCGGCAGCAGCACCCCCGCGACCACGGCCAGCACGACGCCGGTCACGGGCACGGGCCACAGGCGGGTGCGGGCGGCCTCCTGCAGGGCGGCGATCCGGACCCCGGAGCGTTTCGTCACCCCTGCACTCTGGACCCTCCCGCCGCGGGCCACCCGCCCACCGCCCACCGCGCGAGGGGTGCGGCGTTCCGGTACGCAGCGGGTCGTGGGAGACGGATCCGCGCCCGGGCGCGTGCTGCTCGTCCAGCACGCCGAGAAGGGCCGCGGCGCCGACCCCGGGCTGACCCGCCGCGGCGTCCGGCAGGCCACGACGTCGCGGCGGCGCTCGCCGACCTCGCCGGCCCCGGGGGCCTCGGGGTCCGGCAGGTCCACACCAGCCTCCGCCGCCGCGCCCGCCGGACCGCCGCCCCGCTGACCGAGCTGGTGCTCGTGGAGGGCCGGTGGCGCCTCGTGCGGCTGGCCGCCACCGGCCACCTCACGGGCTGAGGCCTCGGGTCAGAGCGTCAGGGACGGGTGCAGCTTGCCGACCGTCCACACCCGCCGGCGGTGGCAGGCGAGCACCGTCACCCCCAGGGCCAGCACGCCGAAGGCGGCCAGGACACCGGCGTCGAGCAGGACCGGGCCCGTGGCGGCACCGGTGATGAGGTGGCGCAGGCCGTCGGCCGCGTACGACATCGGCAGGAACGGGTGCAGGGCCTGGAAGAACGCCGGGGACGTGCCGACCGGGTAGGTGCCGCCGGCGGAGGTGAGCTGCAGCACGAGCAGGACGAGGGCCACGAGGCGGCCCACCCCGCCGAGCAGGGCGTTCAGGCACTGGTGGATCGCGGTGAAGACCACCGCGATCAGCGCGGCGAACGCCACGGTCGCGACGGGGTTCGGCGAGGCGATCCCCACGGCCAGCAGCAGCACGAGCCCCAGGACGACGGCCTGGGCGACCCCGAGCAGGGCCCCGGGCGCCCAGCCGGCCACGGCGGCGCGGTAGGAGGAGGCGGTGGAGGCCAGCGCCCGCGGGGACACCGCGCGCAGCACCATGTACGTCACCATCCCGCCGACCCACAGCGCGACCGGCACGAACAGCGGGGCCAGCCCGTCGCTGTACCGGGACACGGCGTGGTCCTTGACCCGGTCGGCGTTCACGGGGGCCGCGACGACCCCGGCCCGGTCCGCGGCCGCGTCGCCGGAGTAGACCGGCACCTCGTCCTGGCCCCGGGCGAGCTGGTCCTGCAGGGAACCGGTGCCGTCGGCGAGGCGGCGGGTGCCGTCGGCGAGGCGGCCGGCCCCGTCGCGGGCCTGGGCCGTGCCGTCGACCAGCGCGGTGGCGCCGTCGTCGACGCGGGCGGCGCCGTCGGACAGCGCGGCCGCGCCGTCGGCGGCGTCGTGCGCCCCGCCGGCCAGCCGGCGGGTGCCGGTGGCGAGGTCCCCGGCCCCGTCGGCGGCCGTCGCGACCCCCTGCTGCAGGGCGGGGGCGGCCGCGGCGAGCCGGCCCGCGCCGGCCGAGACGGCCGAGGCGCCCTCGGACAGCTGCTGCGCCCCGGTGACCAGGGTGTCGACCTGCTCGCGGGCCCGGCGGCCGACCTCGGTCAGGGAGCCGTCGGCGAGCGCCTGCCGGGCCTGCTCCAGGCGGCGGACGGTCGCGGCGAGGGTCTCGTCGTCGGGGTCGGCGTCGGCGAGCCGGCGGGCCTGGACGAGCAGGTCGTCGACGACCGGGGCCAGCGCGTCGGCCTCCTCCAGGGCGGGCAGCACCTGGTCGGCCGCGCCGGCGACGGCCTGGGCGCCCTCGGCGACCCGTCCCGCCCCGGTCGCGACCCGGGAGGCGCCGTCGGACAGCTGGGCGGTCTGGGCGGGCAGGTCCTGCGTCGCGCTGCGCAGCCGGTCCAGGCCGGTGGCGAGCTGCCCGGCGCCGCTGGCCGCGCCGTCGGCGCCGGCGGCGACCTGGGCGGTGCCGTCGGCCAGGGCCGCGGACCCGGCGCGCAGCTGCCCGGTGCCGTCGACGAGCTGGGCGGCGCCCCGGCCGAGGTCGCCGAGGCCGACGACGAGCGCACCGGCGCCCTCGTCGGCCTGCCGGGCGCCGTCGGCGAGCTGACCGGCGCCGTCGGCGGCGCGGCCCAGGGAGTCGTGGATGGAGGAGAACGCGACGTAGACGTTCTGGAGGTAGTCGGCCGTCGCCCCCGAGGCGACCCGGGTGCGGATGGTGGTGGCCAGGGTGTTCGCGACCTGGCCCAGGATGTAGTTCTCGGCGTCGTCGGTCGTCACGGACAGCCGGGCCTGCCGGGGGTCCTCGCCCCCGGTGGAGGCCAGGGCGGCGGAGAACCCGGCGGGGATGCGCAGCACGGCGGCGAACTCCCCGTCGCGCAGGCCCTGCGCGGCCTCCTCCTCGGTGGCGCTGCGCCAGTGGAACCCGGCGGCGGCCTCGGGGCCGGTGAGCTCCTCCAGGAGTTCCCCGCCCGCGTCGACGGTGCGCGGGGAGCCGTCGACCCCGGTGACGGTGGCCGGGACGTCGGAGTTCACGACGGCGGCCTGCAGGTTCGACAGCCGGCTCAGGGGGTCGCTGTTGGACCACAGGTAGAGCCCGCCGTAGACGAGCGGGACGAGGACGACGGCGAGGATCGCGAGCTTGGTGATGGTGGCGCGGCGGAAGCGGGCCAGTTCCAGGCCGGGGAGGGTGGCGCGGGGGAGTTTCACTGTTCGTCCTGGAGGTCGAGGAGGATGCGGCCGTCGTCGGTGCGCCACGGGATGTCGGAGCTGTCGGAGCAGCTGGCCAGGACGGTCAGGTCGCCCGTCTCCTGCAGGGCCGCCAGCGAGGTCCACGCGCGGCGCCGGTCCTCGGTGCGGCGCAGGGAGTCCACGTCGTCCACGACGAGGACGTCGGGGCGGCCGACGAGGGCGAGCACGACGCCGAGGGTCAGGCGTTCCAGGGGTTGCAGGTCGCTGACGAACTCCCGGGCCCGCAGCGTCGACGCCGGCCCCCCGCCGGCGGTGCGGGCCAGGTCCTCCTGGACGCGCCGCAGCTGCTCGGCGACCTCCTCGGCGGTGACCCAGGGCCGGTGCCAGGGGCGGTGCAGGACGAGGCGTTCGGCGATGTGCTGCTCGACGGTGAGGGCGTCGTCGAGCTCGTTGACGCCCCGGACCTCGGCCAGGGCCACCCGGCGGCGGACCCGGCCCGCCCGGGCCGGCAGGGGTTCGCCCAGGACGGTGAGCTCCCCGCCGGTGGGTCGCATGCGCCCGGCCAGCGTCAGCAGCAGCGACGTCTTGCCCGCCGAGGCGGGCCCGCGCACGACGAGGGTGGCCCCGGCGGGGACGTCGAGGTCGAGGCCGGAGAAGACGGTGCGGCCACCGGCCCGCAGTTCCAGGCCCCGGGCCCGCACGACGGGGCCGGGGGTCTGCGCGGGGTTCTGCGCGGAGTTCTCCGCGGGGGTCTCGGCGGGGGTGCTCACGCGGGCACCTCCTCGGTGAAGGTCTGCAGCGCCACGGTGAGCAGCCGGGGACCGACGCCGGTGGGCTCGCCGAGCAGGTGCGCGGTGACGAGCCCCTCGTGCGCGGTGACCAGCGCGCGGACGAGGTCGTCGACCGGGACGGTGGGGCGACGCCCGATGCGCTCCAGGGCCTGGACGAGGACGGGGGCCAGCCGGGCGCGCAGCTCGGCGCGCTGCCGGGTCAGCGTCGTGGCGGCCTCGGGGTTGCGCAGCGCCTGGGCGGTGAACTCGGTGCGGACGGCGTGCCACTGCCGGTCGACGGGCAGGACCTGCAGGACGTGCCCGACGAGCTGGTCGAGGTCGGTCCCCGGCAGGCCACCGGCCAGCCGTTCCTCCACCCGTTCGACGAGGGCCCCGGCCTGGTCGGTGTAGAGGGCGGCGACGACGTCGTCCATCGTCGCGAAGTTGGAGTAGAAGGCGCCGCGGGTGTAGCCGGCGCGCTCGCAGACGTTCTCGACGCTGCTGCGGGCCAGCCCGCGCTCGCCGAGGACGTCGAGGGCGGCGGCCAGCAGGCGGGCGCGGGTCTCGGCGCGGCGCCGCGTGGTGCGCGCGTCGGTCGTGGTGGTCACGGGACCAGCCTACCCCACATCGATACGAACTGCATCGGATGCACCCTGGATCGGATGCGCCCTGCATCGTGATGGAGTCGTGCCCCGGGAACGTCCCGGACGGTGACCGGCGGGGCCCGTCGGGCTCCTAGGCTGTGCCCGCGCGGACACGTCCCGTGATCCGCGCTCGGGGGATCGAGCGGGGGAACGACGCAGTGCCGAACAGCGACACGCCGGCGCAGCAGGAGACCGGACGACCGGCGGGTGACCGGCCACGACGGCCGTGGTGGCGGCGGCCGACCACCTGGGTGGGGGCCGGCGTCGTCGTGGTGGCCGGCGGGTACTGCACCGCCGCGCTCGCCCTGGGCGGTCAGGCCCCGCGCGGGACGACCGTGCTGGGGGCCGACGTCGGTGGCCGGGACCGGGCCGCGGTCGAGCAGACCCTGGACCAGCGCGCGCAGCAGCTGCAGACCACGCCGGTCGCCCTGCAGGTCACCGGCGCCGGGGCCTCGGCCACCGGTGAGGTCGTCCCCGGCGAGGCCGGGCTGGGCATCGACGTGGCGGGCACCGCCGAACGCCTCACCGGCCCCGCGTGGGCCCCGGCCGACCTGTGGCGCCACGTCGCCGGCGGCACCAGCGAGGACCCGGAGGTCGACGTCGACCGCGACGCGCTGCGCACCGCGCTGCAGCCGCTGGCCGAGTCGGTCGCCGTGGCCCCCCTGGAGGGGGCCGTGACCTTCGACGTGCGCGAGGACGGCACCGTCGAACCCGCCGTCGCCGACCCCGAGGAGGGGCGGGCGCTCGACGTCGAGGCCGCCGCGGACACGGTCGCGCGCGGCTGGCTCGACGGCGGCCCCCTCACGCTCGAAGCGGCCGTCGCGGCCCCCTCGGTCGACGCCGGCACCCTGCGCGAGGCCGTCGGGACGATCGCCCGCCCCGCCGTGGCCGGCGACCTCGTCGTGGCCGGGGGCGGGCGCGAGGTCACCCTCGCCCCGCCGGCCTTCGCCCGGTCCCTGGCCGTGCGGCCGGTGGAGGGCGAGCCCCGGCTCGT
The DNA here is from genome assembly GCF_041276425.1 of Kineococcus halophytocola. NCBI lineage: Bacteria > Bacillati > Actinomycetota > Actinomycetes > Kineosporiales > Kineosporiaceae > Kineococcus > Kineococcus halophytocola. The sequence goes on from NZ_JBGFTU010000012.1 coordinate 31,278, forward strand.
CGCCGACGGGGCCGGGCTGCAGGCCGCCCTGGCCGCGGCCGACCCGCAGTTCGAGACCGCCCCGCAGGACGCCCGCATCGACATCGTCGGCGACCGGCCCCAGGTCGTGCCCGCCGTCGCCGGCCGCGCCGCGCCCCCGCAGGAACTGGCCGCGGCCGTCACCGGGGCCCTGACGGGGGAGCCGCCCACGCGCCGCGCGCAGGTCGAGCTCGTCGAGGCCGAGCCCTCGCTGACGACGGAGGCGTTGCAGCAGCTGGGGATCGTCGAGCGGATCTCGACGTTCGCCACCAACCTCACGGCCAACGCGGAGCGCACCGAGAACATCCGCATCGCCGCCGGTCACGTCGACGGCACGATCCTGCGCCCGGGGGAGGAGTTCTCCCTCAACGACACCGTCGGGGAGCGCACCCCCGAACGCGGGTTCAACCGGGCCCCCGTCATCTCCGGGGGCCGCCTCGTCGACGACTACGGCGGCGGGGTGTCCCAGTTGTCCACCACGCTGTTCAACGCCGTGTTCTTCGCCGGCCTGGACGAGATCGAGCACCGGCCGCACTCGTTCTACATCTCCCGCTACCCCGAGGGCCGGGAGGCCACGATCGACTGGCGCACCATCGACAACCGCTTCCGCAACGACTCCGGGAACGGCGTCTACGTCCAGGCCGGGATCGTCGGCAACCAGGTCGTCGTCTCGATGTACGGGACGAAGTTCATGGACGTCGAGGCGCGCAAGTCCGCCCGCCGCAACGTCAAGCCGCCGCGGACCGTCTACGACACCTCCCGCGGCTGCCGGCCCAGCTCGGCCACCGCCACCGGGTTCACCGTGGACGTCACGCGGGTCATGACGCCCGTCGGCGGCGGGGAGCAGCAGCGCGAGACGTGGACGACGGTCTACAACCCGGAGAACCGCATCGTCTGCGGGCCCGACCCGGCGACGGTGCGGCCCAGCACCCCGGCGCCCACGACCAGTGCACCGGCCGAGACCCCGGCGCAGTAGGGCGGGGGGAGCCTCGAGGGATCACCCCTCCCCGGTGGCGCGGGCGGAACCCGCGGCCGCGAGCACGGCGAGGACGCCCACGCCGGTTCCGTAGCCGATGCCGGTGGCGCGCAGCCCGACGTGATCCGCCAGCAGGCCGGCGAGGACGGCCGGCAGGGAGAAGGCGAGGTAGGCGACGACGTAGACGGTCGCGACGAGGGCGCCGCGGCCCCCCGGGCTCGCCAGTCCGGCCAGGGTGCGGAACGCGCCGAGGAACCCCGCGCCGAACCCGGCGCCGGCGACGGTGGTGCCGACGAAGAACACCCACGCGGTGGAGGTGAGCAGTGCGCCGACCGTGACCAGCGCGCCGGCCGCGAGGGCTGTGCACCCCAGGAGCAGCGTGGAGCGCCCGGAGCGGTGGGCGACGGCGAGGGAGGTCAGGGCGCCGACACCGGCGAGCAGGGCGACCGCGACGCCCCCGACCAACCGGTTGGACGAGCCGGTGAGCGCGGACGCGATCGAGGGGCCGAGCGACAGGTACAGGCCGCCGAGCGCCCAGGTGGCCACCAGCGCGGGCAGCACGGCCAGGAAGGCCGGTCGGGCGGCGGGTTCCACGCCCAGGCCGACGTGCAGCCCGGGGCGTCGTCGGACGGTCACGGTCTCCGGGACGAGGGCGAGGCAGGCGGCCAGCAGCGCGCAGGCGACGAGCAGCAGCGCGTAGACGAGCCGCGTCGGCGCGGGCGCGTACTGCACCAGCGCCGCGGCCGCGAGCGCCCCGGCGGCCAGCCCGGCCGCGGGGGTGACCGCGTTGACCACGGCTCCCCGGCCGGGCCGGTCGGCCGGTTGGAGGTCGATCAGGGCCGCGGCGAGCGCGGCGGTGACCAGCCCGGTGGCCAGGCCCTGCACGGTCCGGGCGGCGTACAGCCAGCCCAGGGACCCGGCGGCCAGGAACAACGCCATCGCGACGGCCTGCAGACCCAGTCCGGCGAGGACGACCGGCCGCCGGCCGACCGCGTCCGACAGCGGCCCGAGCAGCAGCAGCGTCGCGAGCAGGGCCAGTGCGTAGACGGCGAACACCGCGGTGAGCGAGGCCGTGGAGAAGCCCCAGCGGGTGGCGTACAGGCCGTAGAGCGGGGTCGGCGCGGCGGCGGCGAACAGGAACAGCCCCAGCGCGGCGGTCACGACGGCGAAGCCGCGGCGGCGGAGCGCGTCGGGTCCGGCCGCGACGGCGCCCGGGCGGGGTGCCCCGGTCATCCTGGTCATCGGCTCAGACGCCGAGCATCTCGATGACCGTCTGGGCGACCTTGCGGCCGGAGTACTGCTGCTGCCCCGTCACCAGTCGCCCGTCCCGGACGGCGAAGGCCTTGAACAGCCCGGCCGAGACGTAGTTGGCCCCCCGTTCGCGCAGAGCCGGTTCGAGCCGCCAGGGCATGATCCGCACGCCCGAGGCCGCGTCGCCGTAGTTCTCCTCGACGTCGCTGAAGCCGGTCACCGTCCTGCCGGCGACCAGGTGGGAGCCGTCGGAGAGGGTCAGGTCGACCAGTGCGGCCACCCCGTGGCAGTAGGCGGCGACCGGCTTCTCCGCCTCGAACACCGTCCTGATGGCCGTGGCCAGCCCCTCGTGGTGGCGGTAGGTGAACATCGGCGACTGGCCGCCCGCGACCAGCAGCGCGTCCAGCTGCGTCAGGTCCAGGTCGGTGACGCTGGGCGTGTCGGCCAGCGTCGCGACGAGCTCGGGGGTGGACAGGAAGCCCATCGAGATCAGGTCCTCGGCCGACCACCGGCTGGCGTCCCGGGGGTCGGACAGCGCGTCGACCTCCACGCGGCCGCCGTCGGGGCTGGCGATGACGACGTCGATGCCCCGCTCGGTCAACTCGTAGTAGGGGTGGGTCAGTTCGGCGGCCCAGAAGCCGACCGGCCAGCCGTGCTGGTTGACGGCGGGGTTGGCGACCACGACGGCCACGCGCTTGCGGCGGGTGGACACGAAGTCGTTGGCCACGTGGTGCCGGTCGCCGGTGGTGGTGGTCACGGGGTGCCCCTTCCGGAGGTGGAGGTGGAGGTGGTGGGGCAGGAGATTACTCATCCTAAAGCCTTGAACTCAAGCATTGCCTCCGTCCTGTCGCGGTTATCGTGGGCGGATGGGGGACGATCACCGGGAGCGGGACTCCGTCGACGACATCGTCGACCAGTGGGCCGTGCAGCGGCCGGACCTCGATGTGCGGCCGGTGGGGGTGATCACCCGGCTCGCCCGGGTGCGTGCCCACCTCGACGCCGAGCTCACCGCCGTCTTCGACCGCTACGACCTCTCCCCGGCGGACTTCCAGGTGATCGTCACGCTGCGCCGGTCCGGTGCCCCGTTCCGGCTGGCCCAGGCGAAGCTCATGACGGCGCTCGGCCTGACCTCCGGGACGATCAGCGTGCGCGTCGACCGGCTCGTCCGCCGCGGCGTGGTCCGCCGCGAACCCGACGAGACCGACGCGCGGGTCACCCTGGTCCGGCTCACCGACGAGGGGGAGCGGCTGTTCGACGACATCGCCCCCGTGCACCTGGCCAACGAGGACCGGCTGCTGTCCGCGCTCGACGACGACGAGCGCGGCACCCTCGCCGCGCTGCTGCGTCGACTGCTCGTCTCCTTCGAGTCGCCCGTGGCCGGCGACCCCGGTCCGTGGGGGTTCGTGGTCGAGCCGGCGCACCGGGCCCGCGCGCGACGGATCGCGGTCGGGCTCTCCGACACCCCTGGTCTGCTGGTCGCCGACGTCACCCCGGGCGGCCCGGCGGCGCGTGCGGGCATCGCTCGCGGTGACCTCGTCGTCGCGGTCGACGGCCGGCCGGCGCGGTGCGCGGCCGCGCTCGACCCGGGTGCGGCCGAGCTGCGGCTCGAGGTGCTGCGCGGCGAGGAGCCGGTCACCGTCCGGCTGCGGGGGGAGCGGACCGCCGGTCGGTAGGTGACGCCGGGCTCAGAGGGGCAGGACGTCCAGGTCCACGGCGCGCACGGGCCACAGGTCCAGGTCGAACTGGACCCCGGGCAGCGCGTGCTGGAGCTCGGACTGCAGCCGGAACCCCTCGCTGGCGTAGGTGGTGCAGGACGAGGGGGAGTCCCAGCCGCACAGCTCGACGGGGTGGTGCTCGTCGAAGTAGGCCTGCCAGGCCAGCAGACCGGTGCGCAGGTGCTCGTCCAGGCCCAGGTCGTCCAGGTGCGTGCGGCTCAGGACGAAGCCCCCGAGGTCGGCCGGCGCCCACACGGGTGTGGGGGCCAGGTAGTCGCTCATGAGGCGGAATCGCTCGCATCGCTCGAACGGCACCCGTCGAGGGTAGGCCCTGCGCGGGGGTGCTCCGGACCACCCGCGCACGCGGCGGAGGGCTTGCGCCGCAAGGAGTGCAACGACGCACCGTCGTAGTTGAGGGGCGCACCGGTGCCCCGCGGCGCCACCCGGCGTCCACCGGCACGCCACCCGGGGGACACCCGCCCGTCCCCGGCCGTCCCCGGCCGTCCCGCCGGACCCGGTCGTCCGGTCGGCCCGCGGGTGAACCGCGAGCGCCGCCACCCCGTGCACCCGGTGACCCGACGTCCCGACCCGAGGTGGTTCCCGTGAGCGACCCCCGCACGACCGACGCCCCGGCCCGTCCCGCCGGTCCGGGGCGACCGCGCCGCCGCCGGCGGTGGATCGCCCTGGCGGTCCTGGTCGTCGTGGCCGTCCTCGTGGTCGTCCTCGTGGCCGTCATGGGCCCGCGCCTGTACGCGCAGGTCCAGGGCGGGCGGGCCGCGGCCCCGCTGGCCACCGCCGCCCCGGCGCCGACCGCGACCGGGCCCGCCACCGACGCCGCGCTCGAGGGGGCGTGGACGATCACCGACGGCGGCACCGCCGGCTACCGCGTCGAGGAGGTCCTCAACGGCCAGGACGTCACCGTGACGGGACGCACCGACCAGGTCACCGGCGACCTCACCGTCGAGGGGGGCCGGCTCACCGCCGGGACAGTCTCCGTGGACCTCGCGAGCGTCCGGACCGACTCCGGCGCCCGCGACGACCGGTTCCGCAGCAGCGCGATCGTGGACGTCGAGCGGTTCCCGACCGCCGACTTCACGCTCACCTCCCCGGTGCCGCTGGGCGGGCTCGACGTGGGGGCGACGATCGCGGTCCAGCTCACCGGCACCCTGACCCTCAAGGGGACGACCCGTGACGTGAGCGTCCCGGCCACCGTCCAGCGCGCCGCCGAGCAGGCCGTGACCGTCACCGGGTCCCTGCCGGTGACGTGGTCCGACCACGGGGTCCAGGCCCCGGACCTCGGGTTCGTGGCCGTCGAGGACACCGGGACGATCGAGTTCTCCGTGCCCGCCGTCCCCGCCTGAGGTGCCCCCGGCGGATGCGCCGGATCGCCTGCGGGGCAGACCCGGTGGTCCCTAACCTGGCGGGATGTCGTCCGCGGGAGCGGTGGACCCGCTGCTCCTGCGCGCGTGGCAAGAGGTCTCCGAGGGAACCATCGTGCTCGACGCGCAGCGCTGGCGCGTCGAGCACGTCAACGCCGCCGGTGCCGCGATCTACGGCCTGGCCCCCGCCGACATGGTCGGCCGGCTGCTGTCCGACGTGTTCCCCACCGCCGTCGGCAGCGACTTCCACACCGAGCTGCGCCGCACGCGCGCCGAGGGTGGGCTGGTCACCTGGACCGGGCCCGTCCCCGGCACCGACCGGTGGATCGCCGTCCGGGCCCAGCGCGTCGAGGGCCCCGACGGCCCCGACGGCGAGCACACCGTCCTGTGCTCCTTCCGCGACGTCACCGCCGAACGGGCCCTGGAGGTCGAGCGCGACGCCCTCATGCGCTCGCTGCAGCGGTCCCTGGAGCACACCACCCGCCTGCTGCGCCTGTCCGAGGCGCTGACCGCCACCCGCACGGTCGCCGACGTGGCCGCGGTGGCCGCCGAGGCCGCCCGCGACGGGTTCGGCGCCACCCACGCCGCCCTGTCGGTCCTCGACCACGACCGGCGGGTGCTGCGCACCCCGTTCACCGGCCACTACGCCCCCGGAGCCCAGGAGCAGTGGCAGGACCACCCGCTCGACGGTCCCGGACCCGGCACCGCGGCCCTGCGCGAGGGCCGGCCCCGCTTCGACGACGAGGCGAGCCTGCGCACGCGGTTCCCCGAGCTGTCAGCGCGTTGGGACGTCCTGCGGGCCCGGCTGGTCGCCACCGTCCCGCTGCTGGCCGCCGGCCGCGCGCTCGGGCTGCTGACCGTGGTCTGGTGCGAGGACGTCGACCTGCCCGAGAGCCGGCGGTCGATGCTCGTGGCCCTGGCCTCCTACACGACGCAGGCGCTGCAGCGGGCCCTGCTGCTGGCCGAGCGGACCGCGACCGCCCGCACCCTGCAGCAGTCCCTGCTCACCACGGACCTGCCGCGGATCGACGGCCTCGACCTCCTCGCCCGCTACGTCGCCGCCCACACCGAGGACCAGGTCGGCGGCGACTGGTACGACGGGCTCCTGCTGCCCGGCGGGACGACCCTGCTCGTCATCGGCGACGTCGCCGGGCACGACATCACCGCCGCGGCCGCGATGGGCCAGCTGCGCAGCGCCCTGCGCGCCCTGGCCGTCGACCGCGACGACCCGCCCGCGGTGCTGCTGGACCGGCTCGAGGCCGTCGTGGACTCCCTGCGCGCCGACGCGATCCTCGCCAGCTGCCTCGTCGCCCGCCTCGAGCAGTCCGCCGGCCAGCGCGCCGCGGGGGTGCGGACCCTGCGCTGGGTCAACGCCGGGCACCCGCCCCCCGTCCTCGTCCTGGCCGACGGCACCGCCCGCGTCCTGCGCACCGACCCCGACCTCCTGCTCGGCGTCGGGGCCGGGCACCGCACCGACCACGTCGTCGAGGTGCCCGCCGGGGCGACGCTGCTGCTCTACACCGACGGCCTCGTCGAACGCCGCGACGACGACCTCGACGCGGGCACCGAGTGGCTGCGCCGCCGCGCCGGCGCCCTGGCCGGCCCCGACCTGGCCGCGGCCCTGGACGAGCTGCTCGCCGAGGTCGCCCACGCCGGCGGCGACGACGTGGCGCTGCTCGCCGTCCGCCTCCACGCCCGGCCCTGACCTACGATCACCTGTCGTGAGCTCTGCTGAGGACCCCGCGCCGACCCCCGCCGCGCCGGCGGACCGAGAGCCCGTCGTCTTCGAGGGCCGCACCGGTCTCGTGCACCCCATCACGCGCTACTTCACCCCCGTGCTGCACCGCCCCTGCACGCCCGTGACGGCCTTCGACGACGACCTCGTCCAGCTCGTCGCGGACATGTTCGCCTCGATGGACGCCGCCGACGGCGTGGGCCTGGCCGCCAACCAGATCGGCGTCGACGCGCGCGTGTTCGTCGTCGACTGCCCCGACGCCGACTCCGAGACCACCGGCGAGAACGTCGTCGCCCACGTCGTCAACCCCGTGCTGCACCTGCCGACCGGCCGCAAGCGCCGCCTCGACCTCGACGGCGAGGGCTGCCTGTCCGTGCCCGGGGAGTACGCCGACCTCGCCCGCCCCGACACCGCCGAGGTCACCGGCCTCGACGTCCACGGCGAGCCCGTCCGCATCGTCGGCACCGGCCTGCTGGCCCGCTGCCTGCAGCACGAGAGCGACCACCTCGACGGCATCGTCTACGTCGACCGGCTCGGCGCCGGGGAGCGCGCGCAGATCCTCGCCGCCGCCGGGCTGGAGACGCCCGCGTGATCGTCCTCGGGGTGGAGTCCAGCTGCGACGAGACCGGGGTGGGCCTGGTCAGCGAGGGCGTCCTGCTTGGCGACGCGCTCGCCTCCAGCATGGACGCCCACGCCCGCTTCGGCGGCGTCGTGCCCGAGGTCGCCGCCCGCGCCCACCTCGAGGCGATCGTCCCCGTCCTGCACGAGGCGCTGGACAAGGCCTCGCTGCAGCTGTCCGACGTCGACGCGATCGCCGTCACCGCCGGGCCGGGCCTGTCGACGGCCGTGCAGGTCGGGCTCGCCTCGGCCAAGGCGCTCGCCTTCGCCCTCGACAAGCCCCTCTACGGCGTCCACCACCTCGCCGGGCACGCCGCCGTCGACGTCCTGGAGCACGGCCCGCTGCCGCCGCGGTGCGTGGCGCTCGTCGTCAGCGGCGGGCACACGTCGCTGCTGCTGCTCGGCGACCTCGGCCGCGACCCGATCGTGCACCTGGGCGACACCATCGACGACGCGGCGGGGGAGGCGTTCGACAAGATCGCCCGCGTCCTCGGGCTCGGCTACCCCGGCGGGCCCGTCGTGGACCGCGTCGCCCGCGAGGGCGACCCGCACGCCATCGCCTTCCCCCGGGCCCTGTCCCGCCCCTCCGACCCCGCGTACGGGTTCTCCTTCTCCGGGGTCAAGACGGCCGTGGCGCGCTGGGTCGAGGCCCGCGTCGACGCCGGCGGGGAGGTGCCCGTGGCCGACGTCGCCGCGAGCTTCCAGGAGGCCGTCGCCGACGTCCTGACCCGCAAGGCGCTCGCCGCCTGCCGCGAGCACGGCGTGGACACCCTGCTGCTCGTCGGTGGCGTGGCCGCGAACTCCCGCGTCCGTGCGCTGGCCGAGGAGCGTTGCGCCGCAGCGGGTGTGCAGCTGCGGGTGCCGCCGATCCGGCTGTGCACCGACAACGGCGCGATGATCGCCGCCGTCGGGGACCTGCTCGTCCGCGCGGGCGCGCCGGCGTCGGGGCTCGACCTCGGCGCGGACCCCTCCGCGCCGCTGACGGGGGCCCTGCTCGCCGGTCCCTGGACCTGACGGCACTCTCCTCACGGGTCGTTCGTTGGCCCGGGGACTGCTCCTCGGACGAAAGGCGTCGGACCCGTGGCCATCGACTACTCCAAGAACGCGAACAGCCCCGAACCGCCCGCGGGCGGTGCGGGCGGGGGCATCTCGCTGTCGAAGGTGACGCTGACCAAGTCCGCGCCGACGGTGTCGCTGTCGAAGTCCGGCGCCACCGGCGGGACCCTGCGCGTGCACCTGGCCTGGAACGCCCGCCCGGCCGGCGCCGCCCCGGCGTCGGGCGGCGGGTTCTTCTCCAAGCTCAAGGCCGCCGCGGCCCCGCAGACGGGCATCGACCTCGACCTCGGCGCGCTCTACGAGTTCACCGACGGCTCCAAGGGCGTCGTGCAGGCCCTCGGCAACGCCTTCCGCGACCGCGGCGCCGGTGAGCCCGTCGTCTGGCTCGACGGCGACGACCGCACCGGCGGCGGCGGGGAGAACCTCTACGTCGACCTCGGCCAGGCGGCCCGCATCAAGCGGATCCTCGTCTTCGCCTTCATCTACGAGGGCGTCCCGAACTGGGCCGCCGCCGACGGCGTCGTGACCCTGCACCCGGTGTCCGGCCCGGAGATCGAGGTGCGCCTGGACGAGCACGACGACCGCTCGCCCATGTGCGCCATCGCCCAGATCACCTCCGACGGCCGCGAGGTGTCCGTGCAGCGCGAGGTGCGCTACGTCCAAGGCGGGCAGCAGGCCCTCGACGAGGCGTTCGGGTGGGGGATGCGCTGGCGCACCGGGCGCAAGTGACGCCCCTCGCCTGACCCCGTTGCCTCCCCGGGGCCGCGTGGTGGGTGCCCGTTGCCTCCCCGGGGCCGCATGGCGGGTCCCCGTTGCCTCCCCGGGGCCGGTGATCGGCCCCGGGGAGGCAACGAGGACCCCCAACCTCGGCTGCTCCTCACCGCCCGGGGTGCGCCTCGTTGGCCCCACGCAGCCGGTGATCGGCCTCGGGGAGGCAACGAGGCGCACCCCCGCGCGGTCGGTGCCCGCGTCACGGGCGACCCGCAACGCGCCCGCAACCCCCGACGGCTAACCTCGGGGCGTACCCGCGAGAGCAGGCTGTCGAGGAGGACGTCCGTGAGCACGCCGCAGGACCAGCCGACCACCCCCACGGTGCCGCCGAGCCCGGAGTTCGCGGCGCAGGCCGTCGCCCAGGCCGACCTCTACGAGCGGGCCGCGGCCGACCGGCTCGGGTTCTGGGCCGAGCAGGCCCGCGAGAACGTCACGTGGGACACCGACTTCACCGACGTCCTGGACTGGTCGAACGCGCCGTTCGCGCAGTGGTTCGTGGGCGGGAAGCTCAACGTGGCGGTGAACTGCGTGGACCGCCACGTCGAGGCCGGCCACGGCGACCGCGTGGCGCTGCACTTCGAGGGCGAACCGGGCGACACCCGCGCCGTCACGTACGCCGAGCTGCACGAGCAGGTCCAGCGCGCGGCGAACGCGCTGGCGTCCCTCGGGGTCGAGCGGGGCGACCGCGTCGCGATCTACCTGCCGATGCTTGTCGAGTCCATCGTGGCGATGCTGGCCTGCGCCCGGCTGGGGGCGGCGCATTCGGTGGTGTTCGGCGGGTTCTCCGCCGACGCGCTGAACTCCCGCATCATCGACGCGCAGGCCAAGCTCGTCATCACCTGCGACGGGTCCTACCGGCGCGGCAAGCCGACCACGCTGAAACCCGCCGTGGACGCGGCCCTGGCCAAGGGCGCTCCCAGCGTCACGAACGTCCTCGTCGTGCGCCGCAACGGCGAGGCCGTCGACTGGACCGAGGGGCGCGACCTCTGGTGGCACGAGGCGCTGGAAGCCGCTGCGCCGCAGCACGAGGCGGAGGCGTTCGACGCCGAGAACCCGCTGTTCGTGCTCTACACCTCCGGCACGACGGGCAAGCCCAAGGGCATCCTGCACACCTCCGGCGGGTACCTCGTCCAGACCGCGTACACGACGAAGAACGTGTTCGACGTGAAACCCGAGCGCGACGTCTACTGGTGCACCGCCGACATCGGCTGGGTCACCGGCCACAGCTACATCGTCTACGGCCCGCTCGCCAACGGGCTGACGCAGGTCGTCTACGAGGGCACCCCGGACACCCCCGACAAGGACCGCTGGTGGTCCATCGTGGAGAAGTACGGGGTCACCGTCCTCTACACCGCGCCCACGGCGATCCGCACCTGCATGAAGTGGGGCGAGGAGTACCCCGCCCGCCACGACCTGTCCTCGCTGCGCGTGCTGGGCAGCGTGGGGGAGAACATCAACCCCGAGGCGTGGAACTGGTACCGCCGCGTCATCGGCTCCGACCGCACGCCCATCGCCGACACCTGGTGGCAGACCGAGACGGGCGCGCAGATGATCGCCCCGCTGCCCGGGGTCACCGCGCTGAAGGCCGGGTCGGCGCAGGTGCCGCTGCCGGGGATCGTGGCCGAGGTCGTCGACGACGCGGGCGAGCCCGTCGGGCCCGGCCAGACGGGCTACCTCGTCCTCACCGAGCCGTGGCCGGCGATGCTGCGCGGCATCTGGGGCGACGAGCAGCGCTTCAAGGACACGTACTGGTCGCGCTTCCCGGGCCGCTACTTCGCCGGGGACGGCGCCAAGCGCGACGGGGACGGCGACATCTGGCTGCTGGGCCGCGTCGACGACGTCATGAACGTCTCCGGGCACCGGCTGTCCACCGCCGAGATCGAGTCCGCGCTCGTGTCCCACCCCGACGTCGCCGAGGCGGCGGTCGTGGGGGCCTCCGACGAGACGACCGGTCAGGCCGTCGTCGCCTTCGTCATCCTCCGCGGCGGGCACGAGCAGGGCCCGGACACCGTGGCGGACCTGCGCAACCACGTGGCGAAGGAGATCGGCCCCATCGCCAAGCCGAAGTCGATCATGGTCGTCGCGGAGCTGCCCAAGACGCGCTCGGGCAAGATCATGCGCCGCCTGCTGCGCGACGTCGCCGAGCACCGCCGGCCCGGTGACGTCACGACGCTGACGGACTCCTCGGTCATGGACGCCATCTCGGCCGGGATGACCGCCTCGTCCCAGGACTGACCGCAGATCTCCACCGCACCCCCTCCTGCGGCCGCCGTGCCGGGGCGGGGGGTGCGTCAGGGTGGAGGGGTGCCCCGTGAACCCCGTGCCCGCCGCACCGCCCCGCTCGCCGGGACCGTCGTCGCGACCGGGGTCGTGGCCGCCGGGGCGGCCGTCGTCGGGGCCCCGGACTGGTTCGGCCTGGCCGGGCACCGCCCGTTCGTGTGGACGGTGCCGTTCCGGGTGCCCGTCGGGCTCGGCCTGGCCGGTCTGGCGGTCCTGGCCGGGCTGACCGGTCTGCGCTGGCGGCGCACGCTGCCCGCCGCGACGGCGCTGGCCCTGGCCGCGGCCGGGTCCCTCGGGGCGACGCTGGCCCGCGGGGTCTCCGCCGGGGAGCTGCCGGCCGCCCGCGCCGGGGACGTGACCGTCCTGGCCGCCAACGTGTACCTGGCCCGCGCCGACCGCGGGGAGGTGGCCCGGCTCGCGCTCGAGGCGCGGGCCGACGTGGTCTCCCTGCCGGAGGCGACGCGCGAGTACGCCGACGACGTCGCCACCCGCCTCGAGGCGGCCACCGGCACCGGGGTGCAGGTGTTCTTCGGCGACGACCGCGACGGGCGCTTCGGGACGGCCCTGCTCGTCGCGGACCGGCTGGGGGAGTACCGGACGACGGGGGAGCTGGCCGGTGGGCTCAAGGCCGTCGTGACCGCCGCGCCCGTCTCCGGCACCGGTCCGGTCCTGGCCGCCGCCCACACCGCCGCCCCGGTCCCCGAGCTGCTCGACCCCTGGGCCGAGGAGGTGCGGGCCGTGGCCGACTGGTGCGCGCGCACCCCCGGGGCGCTGCTGGCCGGGGACCTCAACGCGACCCTGGACCACCCCGGGCTGCACCTGCGCGGGTCGTGCGTGGACGCCGGGGAGCAGACGGGCACCGGCGCGCGCGGCACCTGGCCGGCCGGGCACCCCGCCCTGCTGGGCGCCACGATCGACCACGCCCTGGCCGACGGGAACCGTTGGCGGGCGGTCGGATCGCAGGTGCGGACGCTGCCCGGCAGCGACCACCGCGCGCTCCTGTCCCGGTGGCGTCCGGTCGACTGAACGGTGGAGCACTGCTCCGAACGGGCGAATCCGGGACGCGTCCCCGGCGGGTTCGGGCGATCGGCACCACCGGGAGGTTGAGAACCGTAGGGTCGTCCTGGTCGTCGCTCGTCCCCCTGTACGAGAGCGACCCCTGCGTCGCCGTCGGTCCCCCCGCCGACGGCGACGCGCTCACCCTGGCGGTGCACCGCGACAGGGGTGCTCCTAGGGTTCTCCCCGGCGCCCCGTCTCCCGCGCGGGTAGCGCGACCGGGCCTAGGAGGATCTCGATGACCACCCTGAACGACCGCGGAGTCGGCGCTCCCGAACGCACCATCGGCCAGCTCGTCGCCGACGCGACGAGGGACATGACCGAGCTCGTCCGCTACGAGATCGCCCTGGCGAAGGCCGAGATCACCACCGACGTGAAGAACGGCGCCTTCGGTGGCGCCCTGTTCGCCGTCGCCGGGCTGTTCGGGTTCGTCGCCTTCGTCTTCCTCGGGATCACCGTCGCGTTCGCGCTGCACGAGGGCGCCGGCTGGCCGATCTGGCTGAGCTTCCTCGTCGTCGCCGCGGCGATGCTCGTCGTGGCCGGCATCGCGGCGGGCATCGGGTTCGGCCGCATCAAGCAGGTCCGCCCGCCCGAGCGCACCATCCGCACCTCCAAGGAGAGCATCGCCGCCATCAAGGCCGCGGCGACCGGCAAGCCCGTGTCCAAGACCATCTCCGGGCGTCCCGACGCCCGCGGCATCGGGCACTGAGCGACCGGGCCGCCACGCGAGCGGCCGTCACCGACGTCTCGGCCGTCCTGGTCGAGGGTCCGTGGCGGCACCGCCTCGTGGCGGCGCACGGGGCGCGCTTCCACGTCGCCGAGCTCGGCGACGGGCCGCTCGTCCTGCTGCTGCACGACTTCCCGCAGTTCTGGTGGGCCTGGCGGGCCCAGCTCGTCGCCCTGGCCGCCGCCGGCTACCGCACCGTCGCGATGGACCTGCGCGGCTACGGCGCCTCCGACAAACCCCCGCGCGGGTACGACACCCCGACCTCCGCCGCCGACGTGGCCGCCGTCGTGCGGGCCCTGGGCGAACGCGACGCCGTCGTCGTGGGCCTGGGCATCGGTGGCCGCACCGCCTGGGCGCTGCCCTCGCTGCACCCAGAGCAGGTCCGCGGCCTCGTCGCCGTCGGCGCCGGGCACCCCCTGCTGACCCGGCACGTGCTGCGCGACCGCCTCGGCGAGCGCACCGGCCTGGCCGCCACCCGCACCGCCCTGGCCCGCCAGCTGCCCGCCCTGCCCGAACGTTCCCTCGTCCACGGCGACGGTGTCGCCCGCGTCCTGCGCGAGCGTTCCGGCCCCGGCTGGCCCGGGCAGGAGGACGTCGCCCGCTACCGGGAGGCGGTCCGGGTGCCGTTCGTCGCGCACTCGGCGCTGGAGTACCACCGCTGGATCGCGCGCTCGGCCGTGCGCGCCGACGGCCGCCGCTTCGCCGCCGCCCTGCGCGCCGGCACCGACGTGCCCGTGCTGCAGGTGCGCGGTGAGCTGGACCCCACCGTGTCCCGCGCGACGCTGGAGGCCGGGGCGCGTTTCGCCCACGGCCCGCACCGCCTGGAGGAGGTGCCCGGCGTCGGGCACTACGTACCCGAGGAGGCCCCCGGTCGCCTCGCCTCCCTGCTCGCGGGGTGGCTCGCGCGCTGGTGACCTCGCGCCGCCCCCGGTGCCCACGGCGTCGGTGCGCGACCCCGCGGCGGACAGCACCGCGTCCAGCTCCCGCGGCGTCAGCGCGTACCCCGTCGTCGCGTCGTCGAGGGACTTGGCGAACACCACCCCGGCGACGCGGCCGTCCTCGGTGAGCAGCGGCCCGCCGGAGTTGCCCGGCTGCACCGTCGCGTACACGGAGTAGACCTCCCGCAGCACGTCGGTCGTGTCGAAGATGTCGCGGCCCTGGGCCTGCAGCACCTGGCGGACGCGGGCGGGTTCGGCGCGGTAGGGGCCGTCGAGCGGGTACCCGGCGACGACGGCGGCGTCCCCGGCGGTGAGCTGGTCCGCGCGCGGCAGGGGGGCGACGTCGAGGCCGGGCACGTCGAGGACGGCGAGGTCGCGGCCGGGGTCGAAGGCGACGACGGTCGCCGGGTAGCGGCGGGTGGACCCGCCGGGCTGCACGAACGGGTCGGTGACACCGGCGACGACGTGCGCGTTCGTCACCACGCGGGCGTCCCCGCCGAGGCGGGCGGCGACGAACCCGCTGCCCTCCAGCCCGCGCCGGCAGCTCGTCGCCACCCCGGTGATCTTCACGACGGCCGCGGGCGGTTCCTGCAGCGCGGGCGGGACCGCGCCGGAGGGCGGTTCGACGGGCGCGATGGGTTCGGGGTCCAGGCCGGTGAAGACGCGGGGGAACCCGCTGGCCTGGGCCGCGGACCAGAACCGGGCGAGCAGGTCGTCCACGGCCGGCGGCACGAACCGGTCGGTGGCCGCGACCACGCGCGAGCCCGTCACGGCCTGCGCGAGGGCGGGGAACGGGGCCTGGCGGGCCGCGCCCGCCACGACCCACAGGACGAGCAGCGTCGAGACGGCCGCGGCCACGGCCCCCAGCAGCGCATCGAGCACCCGCGCGGGTTCCCAGCGCACGACCGAGCGGACCCGCGCGGCGGCCAGCCCCAGCACGACTCGCCCGATGACGGCCAGGGCCACGGTCCCCAGCACGACGGCCAGCGTCCGCTGCAGACCGGTGTCCCAGCCGGCGACGACCGGGGGCAGCACGACGACCCCGATCGCGGCCCCGCCCACGAGCCCGAGCAGGCTCGCGACACCGACGAGGAAGCCCTCGCGGTACCCGGCGACGACCTGGGCCAGCAGCAGCACGACCAGGACGAGGTCCAGCACGTCCGAACCGCTCACGCGGACACCCCCGCCCACCGCAGCGCCTCGTCCAGCGTGATCGTCACCGGGTCCCCCGGGGCCGCCGGGCGCAACCCGCCCAGGGCCAGGACCCGCACGAGCACCTCGGCGGTGAACCCCCACACGAGCAGCCCGCGCACGGCGAAGGCCGGACCGGTGTACCCGCCGGGGCCGGTGACCCGGCGCTCGGCGGCGAACAGCTCGGCCAGCGGGACGCTCTGCACCCGCGCGACCTCGGAGGGGTCGACGACCCCGACGGGTCCGCGCTCGCGCCAGTGCGCCACGACGGGGGTCACCCGGTGCCCGGAGTGGGCCAGCCCCAGCGGCGGCAGCTCCCCGAGGACGTCCACACCGGCCGGGTCCAGCCCGGTCTCCTCGGTGGCCTCGCGCAGCGCGGTGGCGGTGGCGTCCGCGTCGCCGGGGTCGGCCCGGCCGCCGGGGAAGGCGACCTGACCGGAGTGCTGGCGCAGGGTGCCGGCCCGTTCGGTGAGCAGGACCTCCGGACCGGCCGGGCCGTCCCCCAGGAGCACGAGGACGGCGGCGGGCGTGAAGCGCTGGACGAGGCGGCGGTCCTCGCGCCAGTGCAGGTCGGCGGCGGTGACGTCCGGCAGCCGGGACGCCAGCGGCTCCAGCCACTCCGGCAGCGCGTTCACACGGGCGCCGGCTGCTTGACGAGGGCGGCGGCCTTCACGGGGTCGGTCTCCCCGATCCCCGCCGAGGGGCACAGCCGCAGGACGGGGCACGCCCCGCAGGCCGGTCGCCGGCTGTGGCAGGTGCGGCGGCCGTGGAAGATCATCCGGTGGTTGAACATCGTCCAGTCCCTGCGCGGCAGGAGCGCGGCGAGGTCGGTCTCGACCTTCACCGGGTCCTCGTGGGCGGTGAAGCCGAGCCGGCGCGAGAGCCGCCCCACGTGGGTGTCGACGGTCAGCCCGGGCACCCCGAAGGCGTCACCGAGGACGACGTTCGCGGTCTTGCGCCCCACCCCGGCCAGGCGGACCAGGTCGCGCTGGCGCGGGGGGACGAGCCCGTCGTGCTCGGCGACGAGCTGGGCGGCCAGCTTCAGCAGGTTGTCGGCCTTGGCCCGGAAGAACCCCGTCGGCTGGATCAGCGTCTCCAGTTCGGCGCGGTCCGCGGCGGCGAGCGCGGTCGCGGTGGGGAACCGGGCGAACAGGGCGGGGGTGACCTGGTTGACCCGCGCGTCGGTGCACTGGGCCGACAGCACGGTCGCCACGAGCAGCTCGAACGGGGTGGTGAAGTCCAGCTCGCAGTGGGCGTCGGGGTAGCGCTGCGCCAGCAGGCGGTGCACGCGCCGCGCCCGGCGGGTCCTGGCCAGCGGCGACTCCACCTGCGGGTCCCCCAGCGTGCTCACCGGGCGAGACTACGGGGCGGTCCGGGCACCCGTCGTGACGAGGGACTCCCGACGGGTGAGGGCACACCACCGGGAGGGTGAAGGCCCGTCAAGAGAGCCCGGACCTGCGACGACACGGCTGTCATGGCACCACGCGACCCCCGCTCCGACGACCTGCCCCAGGACCCGTCCCCCGTCCTGTCCCCGGCCCTCGCCCACGACGTCCTGCCCGGCCTGCTGGAGCCGGTGCTGGCGGGGGTGCTCGACGCCGCCGACGCGCTGAGCTGCGCGCGGACCGTCCGGGTCGAGCTGTCCGAGCTGCCGCTGCCCTCGCTGCGCCGGCGGCGGGGTCTGCTGCAGGAGGAGCTGCGCCGCGTGCAGCACTGGCACCGCCTGGTCCGCGCGCGCCGGGACCTGCTGGTCGCCACCGCCTGCGGGCCGGAGGACCTGCACGTGCCGGTCGAGGCCGCCACCCACGGCGGCCCGCTGGAGCACCACCTGCACCCGGCGGAGGTGGGGCTGGACCCCGCCGACGGGCTGCGGGGCCTGCTGCTGCTGGACCGTCCCATCCGGGGCGGGGTCCTGCCCGAGCAGCTGCGCGAGCTGTCCGGCGCGCAGATCAGGTTGACCGAGTACGAGAACGCGCTGCTGGCCGAGCTGGCCGTCGCCACCGACGTGCTGGCCGAACGCTGCCGGGCGCTGTTCGGGCCGACGTCCCCCTGAGGAGGGGCAGGCTGGACGGTCGTTCTCGCCCCCGGTGGGGCAGACTGGTGCCGCGCGCGTCCTGGTGACGCGCGTCACTGGTCTGCAGGACGCGGTACGGGAGGTCGTCGGTGGAGCACGAGGTCGAGCGCGGGACGGACGTCGACCGTCTCCTCGAGCGTGGCACCGACCGCCCCGGTGACCGGCTCGGTGACGTCGTGCGTCGTGCCCCCCTGTTCGCCGCCCTCGACGACGAGGCCGCCGGGGAGCTGCTGGAGTCGATGGAGTCCGTCCACCTCGACCGCGGCGAGCAGCTCTTCGGCGAGGGCGAGGCCGGCGACCGGGTCTACGTCGTGCGCACCGGCAAGATCAAGCTCGTCCGCAGCTGGCCCGACGGCCGGGAGAACCTGCTCGCGGTCCTGGGGCCGGGGGAGATGTTCGGGGAGCTGTCGCTGTTCGACCCCGGTCCGCGCACCAGCTCGGCCCGCGCGGTCTCCGAGGCCCAGCTGATCGCCCTCGGCCACGACGAGATGATGCGCTGGCTGGGACGGCGCCCCGAGGTCGCCCGCCACCTGCTGCGCGCGCTGGCCCAGCGCCTGCGGCGCACCAACGTCGCCCTGGCCGACCTCGTGTTCACCGACGTGCCCGGCCGCGTGGCCAAGGCCCTGCTCGACCTCTCCCGCCGCTTCGGCCGGCCCATCGCCGACGGCCTGCTCGTCGCCCACGACCTCACCCAGGAGGAGCTCGCCCAGCTCGTCGGCGCCTCCCGCGAGACGGTCAACAAGGCGCTCGCCGACTTCGCCTCCCGCGGCTGGCTGCGGCTGGAGGCGCGGGCGGTGGTCCTGCACGACGTCGAGCGGCTGGCCCGGCGCGCGCGCTGAGCGGCCCCGTCAGGGCTGCTGCGCGAGGTAGTCCAACTGCGCCCGTACCGACTGCGCCGCGGCCCAGCGCACCGTCCCCTCGACGTCGCCGTGCACGGCGGTGACGACGTCCTCGACGTCGCGGTGCCCGGCGGCCACGGCGCACCGGACCTGCTCCAGCCGCGCCAGCCGGTGCTCCCGCTGCCTGCTCAGCGCCGCGCGCGGGTCCGGCAGCGGCGGTCCGTGCCCGGGCAGGACGACGTCCGCCTCCAGGGACAGCAGCAGCTCCAGGGAGCGCAGGTAGTCCCCCAGGTCACCGCCCTGCTCCACGCCCTGCTGGTTCCCGGTGGCGATGACGGTGCTGCCCCGGCCCAGCAGCGTGTCCCCGGTGAGCAGCTCACCGGAGTCCAGCAGCACGCACAGGGAGTCCGAGGTGTGACCGGGGGTGGCCAGCACCCGCAGGCCCAGCCCCGCGACCCGGTGCTCACCCGCGGTGCGGGCGACGGGCGCGGGGTGCTGGGCCAGGAAGGCGTCGAGGCCGCCGACGTGGTCGCGGTGGCGGTGGGTCCCGACGACGAGGGCGACCCGCCGTCCGGCCAGCACCGCGGTGATCCCGGCCCGGTGGGCGGGGTCGTCCTCGCCCGGGTCGACGACGACGGCCTCGCCGGACCCGGGCGCGGACAGCACCCAGGTGTTCGTGCCGTCCAGCGTCATGGGGCCGGCGTTGCCCTCCAGGACGCAGGTGGCCCGGTCGGTGACCGGGCCACCCGCCCACGCCCCGGGCACCGTCACGTCAGGAGCGGACACGCACCGTGATCTCGACCTCGACGGGGGAGTCCAGCGGCAGGACCGCGACCCCGACCGCGCTGCGGGCGTGCTGACCGGCGTCGCCGAAGACCTCCCGCAGCAGGTTCGAGGCGCCGTTGACCACGCCGGGCTGGCCGGTGAAGGACGGGTCGCTGGCGACGAAGCCGACGACCTTCACGACGCGCTCGATGGCGTCGACCCCACCGGCCACGCTCGCGGCGGCCGCGATGGCGTTCAGCGCGCACGTCGCGGCGAGCTGCTGGGCGGTGTCGGCGTCGACGTCCGCGCCGACCTTGCCGGTCACCGCGAGGGCCCCGTCGACGAACGGGAGCTGCCCGGACGTCAGCACGAGGTCGCCGTCGCGCACGGCGGGCACGTAGGCGGCCACCGGGGCGGCGACCTCCGGCAGCGTCAGGCCCAGCTCGGCCAGGCGCTCGGACGCGCTCACGGCTTGGGCCGCTTCAGGTAGGCGACGAGGCCGTTGCCGTCGGGACCGGTGACGACGTGGACGAGCTCCCAGCCGTCACTGCCCCACTGGTCCAGGATCTGCTTCGTCGCGTGGACGATCAGGGGGACGGTGGCGTACTCCCAGGTGGTCATGGCGGCCACCGTAGTGGCCCGCCACGACACGACCCAGGGCCGGCGGCGTCAGACGGCGATGTCAGACGGCGACGTCAGACGACGGCGACGACCCGCGGGTCCGCTGCCGTGGGGGCGGGGACGGTGGTCCCCGAGCCGGTGACCTCACCGGCGGCCGCGCTCAGCGCCGTGTCGCGGGCGGTCTCCAGCAGGCGGCGCCACGACTGCACGTTGGGCCGGCGCTTGAGCAGCGCGCGGCGCTCGCGCTCGGTCATCCCGCCCCAGACGCCGAACTCGATCCGGCTGTCCAGCGCGTCGGCCAGGCACTCGGTGCGCACGGGGCACCCGCCGCAGATCTGCTTGGCGCGGTTCTGCGCCGACCCCTGCACGAACAGGTCGTCCGCCGTGCTCGCCTTGCAGGCTCCACGACTCGCCCATTCCAACGTCCACGCCATCGACGGCCCCTCCCGTCAGCGTCCTCGCCGGCCTGGGGCCGCAGCGGCCCCGGTTCCCCCCGGTTCGGAACGATCCCTGTGAATCTCCGTGAGTGCCCGCGAACGGGCACCCCCGCAGCGTATGGTCGAGCGCACGGCCCTCCCAGAGCCCCTTGGGAGGAACCTGGGTAGTCACTTCGGGCTAGCCCGGCATCACCCGGACGGCCGAACGCGCCGCCGGGTCGCGGTCCGGTCACGATCCTGCGCGCAGACCGCGGAGGACGTGTGGACGACCACGGGCCCCCGGGGTCTCCGCTTACGCTGGCGACATGGCCCCTCGCTCCACGCAGCACGCCCGGCGCCCGGTCTTCCGCCTGCTCGCCGCGTTCGCCGCCGTCAGCGCCGCCGGCGGCGTGCTCAGTGCAGGACTCGTCGTCCCGGCCGTCGCCGCGACCGGCAGCCTCACCAGCGAGGGCGTCGACATCTTCAACGAGCTCCCCGGCGACCTGGGGGACCGGACGCTGTCCGAGGCCTCCACGATCACCTACGCCGACGGCACGCCGATGGCGAAGGTCTACGACCAGAACCGCTCGGTGGTCGCGTTCGACCAGATCGCCCCCGTCATGCGCGACGCGATCATCTCGATCGAGGACGACCGCTTCTACAGCCACGGCGCCGTGGACGTGAAGGGCATCGCCCGCGCGCTGGTGTCCAACGCCGGCGGTGGCAGCACCCAGGGCGCCTCGACGCTGACCCAGCAGTTCGTCAAGAACGTCCTGGTCCAGCAGGCCGTCCAGGAGGGCGACTCCGAGGCCGCGGCCGCCGCCGTGGAGCACGAGGGCGTGGACGGCTACGCGCGCAAGCTGCGCGAGATGAGGCTCGCCGTCGGCGTGGAGAAGGAGATGACCAAGGACGAGATCCTCGCCGGCTACCTGAACGTCTCCTACTTCCAGAACAACGTGTACGGCATCGAGGCCGCGGCGCAGTTCTACTTCTCGAAGTCGGCGGCGGACCTGACGCTGCCCGAGTCCGCGTTGCTGGCGGGCATGGTGCAGAACCCGGCGGCGTTCAACCCCGTGAAGTACCCCGAGGCCTCGGTGAAGCGGCGCAACGTGGTGCTGAGCCGGATGCTCGAACTCGGCAAGATCGACCAGCCCACCTACGACGCCGCCGTCGCCGCGCCGGTGGGGCTGGTCCTGAACCCGAGCCGCCAGGGGTGCCTGTCGGCCGGGACCGCGGCCTACTTCTGCGACTACGTCGTCCGCGTCGTCGAGAGCGATCCGGCGTTCGGGGCGACCCCGGAGGACCGGCGCAACCTGCTGCGCCGCGGCGGTCTGACGATCAAGACCACGCTGAACCCGGTCATCCAGGACATCACGCAGAAGGCCGTCAACGACGGCGTCAACCCCGGCCAGGAGGTCCGGTCGGCGGCCTCCTACGTCCAGCCGGGCACCGGCCACATCCTCGCCATGGCGCAGGACACGACGTACTCGCCGGACGAGGACCAGATCGGCTTCACGACGCTGAACTACAACGTCAGCCAGGCCATGGGCGGGGGCATCGGTCTGCAGCAGGGGTCGACGTTCAAACCGTTCACCCTCGCGACGTGGTTGAAGTCCGGCCGGTCGCTGGACTCCGTGGTGGCCTCCCCGAACAAGGGCAACGACCCGTACAGCGCCTTCACCGCCTGCGGTCAGAAGTTGCGGGGCACCAAGCCCTACACCTACGGCAACTCCGAGAGCAGCAGCAGCGGTTCGATGACCGTCCGCCAGGCCACCGCGAACTCGGTGAACACGGCGTTCGTGTCGATGGAGAAGCAGCTCGACATCTGCGACATCACCGCGACCGCGCAGTCCCTGGGGGTCTACAAGGCGTCGCCGTCGAAGAACTTCCTGACGGGGGAGGAGAGCCTCGACCTGGACCAGAACCCGTCGATGACCCTCGGCACCAACCTCGTGTACCCGCTGGAGATCGCCGGTGCCTACGCGGCGTTCGCGGCGGAGGGCACCTTCTGCAAGCCGACGGCGATCCTCGAGGCGGTGGACACCAACGGCAACCCGCTGCAGGTCCCCTCGGCGGACTGCAAGCAGGTCCTCGACGTCAACGTCGCCCGCAACGTCACCGAGGCGCTGCGGCAGGGGTGGACGAACGGGACCGCCCGACGCGTCGGCAAGAGCGAGATGAACGGCCGCCAGGTGGCGTCCAAGACGGGGACGACCCAGGACAGCCAGAACGTGTGGTTCGCCGCCTACACCCCGCGGCTGGCCGGGGTGGTCTGGGTCGGTCACCACCAGGGCGTGAAGTCGCTGAACGGGGCGCGCATCAACGGCCGCCGCGTCGGCAAGGTGTACGGGGCGACGATCCCCGGCCCGATCTGGGCGGAGGCCGCCGGGGGTTCCCTCGCCGCCCTCAACGCGCCGAAGCTGACCTTCACCGACGGCACCAACGACGGTCTGCGGACGACGGCCCCCAACGGCAAGCTGCGCGTCCCGAGCGTCGTGGGTCGCAGCGTCTCCTCGGCCACCGCGGCCCTGGAGGCCGCCGGGTTCAACGTGCAGGTCTCCCGCAGCCGGGTGTCCTCGACGAGGGTCGACGCCGGGCTGGTGGCCGCGCAGAGCGCCCGGACCGCCGCGGCGGGTGCGACGATCACCCTGACCCGCAGCTCCGGTGCCCCGCCGGCCCCGCGCCCGACCGCGACGCCGACGCCCACCCAGACGTCGCAGGCGCCCTCGCCGGAGCCGACCCAGGAGTCCCCGGACGCGCAGGACACCCAGGAGACGCCGGACGACGACGAGTGAGACCGGTCAGGCGGTGACGAAGGGCCCGGCCCCCGTGGGGGAGCCGGGCCCTTCGTCGTGGGTCTCGCGGGTGCTGCGGGGCGTCAGGCCTGCAGGCGGGCCTTGACGGCGCCGGACAGGCGCTTGCCGTCGGCGCGGCCGGCGACCTTCGCCTTGAGCTGGGACATGACCGCCCCCATCGCACCCATGCCCGTCAGGCCCTCACCGGTGGCGACGAGGACGGCCTCGTCGACGAGCTCGTCCAGCTCCTCGTCGGTCAGCGGCGTCGGCAGGTACGTCTCGATGACGCCCAGCTCGCCGCGCTCGCGCTCGGCCTGCTCGGTGCGCCCGGCGCCCTCGTAGGCCTCGGCGGCCTCGCGCCGCTTCTTCGCCTCGCGCTGCAGGACGGTGACGACCTCCTCGTCGGACAGCGTGCGCGCGGACTTCCCGGCGACCTCCTCGCCGCGGACCGCGGTGAGCACCATGCGCAGCGTGGCCGACCGCAGCTCGTCGCGAGCCTTCATGGCGGTGGTCAGGTCGGTCTGCAGGGTGTCCTTGAGGGTGTCGCTCATGCCCGCGATCCTCCCACCCCCGTCGAGCCGTTTCCCGTCCGCGCGGCAGGATGGCCGGATGCCGACCGCTGCCGGAGTCCTCAAGGCCACCGCCGGAACCGTCGGGCTGGCCGCCCTGGCCGCCGGTGCGGGGCTGGGCTACGCGGCCGGGTACGAGGTGCGGGCCTTCGCACTGCGGCACGCGCTCGTCCCCGTGCTGCCCGTGGGGGCCCGTCCGCTGCGGGTGCTGCACCTGTCCGACCTGCACCTCGTGCCCCGCCAGCACCGCAAGCGGGAGTGGGTCGCGGCCCTGGCCGACCTGGAGCCGGACCTCGTCGTCAGCACCGGCGACAACCTCGCCTCCCTCGACGCCGTCCCCGCCGTGCTGGAGACGTACGCGGGGCTGCTGGCCCGGCCCGGGGTGTTCGTGCTGGGCTCCAACGACTACTGGGCGCCGCGGCCGCGCAACTGGGCCCGCTACCTCGCCGGGCCCTCGAAGATCCCGATGCCCGAGGAGATCCCGCGCCTGCCCACCGACGACCTCGTGCGTGGCTTCACCGACGCCGGGTGGGTCGACCTGGACAACGTGCGGACGCGGCTCACGGTGGCCGGGCTGGACCTGGAGTTCGTCGGCGTCGACGACCCCCACCTGCGCTACGACCGGTACCACGACGTCGCCGGGAAGGCCGCACGCGACGCCGACCTCACCATCGGCGTCACCCATGCCCCCTACCGCCGCACCCTCGACGCCATGACGGCCGACGAGGCGGGGCTCATCCTCGCCGGCCACACCCACGGCGGGCAGCTCTGCGTGCCGGGCTTCGGGGCGCTCGTGACGAACTGCGACCTGCCCCGGAAGCAGGTCTCCGGGCTGTCCCGCTGGTCCGCCGCCGGCCACGACGCCTGGCTGCACGTCTCCGCGGGCCTCGGGACGTCCCCGTACGCGCCCGTCCGCTTCGCCTGCCGCCCCGAGGCGACGCTGCTGGAGCTCGTGCCGGTGCGCTGAGCTGGGCCGCGCGGGTACTGGTTCGGAGCACCGTCGCGCGTGGGCTACTCTTGTCGAGGTCGTTGAGGCGGCCATCGGGGTGTGGCGCAGCTTGGTAGCGCGCTTCGTTCGGGACGAAGAGGCCGCAGGTTCAAATCCTGTCACCCCGACCAGCAAGACCGCAGGTCAGAGGCCCGGAACCGCGCAAGCGGGACCGGGCCTCTGGCGTTGTGCGTGACTGACTGCGTGACTACCTGTAGGAGGAGTCGTGGCCATCACCGCTGCTGCCGCGGGTGCTCGGCTGGGCGCGCTCATCGAGCAGGTCAATGACCACCAGGAAGCTATGGAGATTACCTCCACACGTGCGACGGCGTACCTCGTCCCCGCCGACGAGTACCAGTCGCTGCGCGAGATGGAGTACCTGCTGCGGTCTCCGCGTAACGCGCGGCGACTTCGGGAGAGCGTGGCAGAGGCTCGTCGTGGGGACAACACGGCCCAGTAATGAGAGCAGCCAGTGGGCTTCCTCAGAAAAAATTCGGCCATCGTGGGATGACGTCCCTGGGAGTGGTGTAACTCCTCACGCGTGAAGCGCTGCGGATCGGACTATGCCGTGACGGTGGTGCTCGTGTCGAGCACGACGCTCATGCCGGCGTCCGCGCGCAGCGCGGGCGCCGGGGAGGAGGATGAGGAGGAGGTCTCCTGCGGCGAGCTCACCAAGGCCATGGAGGACTCCGACAAGTAGCGCCGGTCCCCGGACTGCCACTCATCATGGGCCTCGATCAGCACGCACGTCGACAACCGCAGCAGCGCCTTCGCGTTGGGAAAGATCCCCACCACGTCGGTGCGGCGTTTGACCTCCCGGTTCAACCGCTCCAGCGGGTTCGTCGACCAGATCTTCTTCCAGTGCGCCTGCGGGAACGAGGCGAACGCGGTCACATCCGCGCCGGCCTCATCGAGCATGTCGGCCACGGCCGCGAACTTCCCCCGCAGGCTGTCAGCCACGACACGGACCTGCTGACGGACCTGCTCAACGACCTCATCATCGACGCCGGGCTGGACGACGGTGGATTGAACAACGGCGGGCGGGACGAAGATGGTTCGGATCATCGCCGAGACCGCGTCCTGCTGAGGCTTGGCGACCTTCGAGAGCACGTTGCGCATGAAGTGGACCCTGCATCGCTGCCACGCCGCGCCGGCCATCGACTGCTCGATCGCTGAGACCAGGCCGCGGTGCTGGTCGGAGATCACCAGCTGCACCCCGTGCAGGCCCCGATCACGCAACGAGCCCAGGAACTCCTTCCAGAAGGGCAGCGTCTCAGCGTCACCGACATCGCAGCCCAACACCTCCCGGTGCCCATCAGCGGTGACGCCGGTGGCGATGACCACCGCCTGGGACACCACGCGCCCACCGATGCGGGCCTTGCAGTACGTCGCGTCCAAGAACACGTACGGCGTGGCCTGGGCGTCCAGCGGACGGGCGCGGAACGCGGCGACCTCGGCGTCCAAGTCCGCGCAGATCCGGGACACCTCGGACTTGGAGATGCCGGACTCCACGCCCAACGCCTCGACGAGGTCGTCGACCTTGCGGGTGGATACCCCGTGGACGTAGGCCTCCATGACGACCGCGTGCAGGGCCCGGTCGATGCGCCGGCGCGGGGCCAGCAGCGAGGGGAAGAACGATCCGGTGCGGGTCTTGGGGATCTTCACGTGCACGTCGCCGGCGGTGGTGGCCACCAGCCGGTCGCGGGCCCCGTTGCGCAAGGTGGTGCGCGCGGTGGAGCGTTCGTGCGGGCCGGCGCCGATGTGGGCGGTCGCCTCGGCCTCGATGAGGGCTTGCAGGGCTCCTTGCAGGATGCGGCGCATGAGCTGGCCGTCGTCGGGGGCGTTGAGTGCGTCGAACAGGGTGGACAGGGCAGACTGGTCCTCGAGGGCCATCGCGGTGATCCTTCTTCTACGAGTTGCTTGGCGGTTACTCGCAGAGCTTCACGCGGTGGCCCTCGCCTGCGTCTCGGACACGCCGGACGACCTCAGGCTGGTCGGGCCGAGTTACACCACTCCAGGGGACTCACCCCGTTATGGCACTGCGACACCGAGGAGCTGGTCGTCAACAGCGAGCACGCTGAAGGCTGCTGGTAGGACTGCCTTCAGAGCCTGGAGGGCTGTGGGCGGGCGGCACCGCACGCTCAGGCGACAGACCAGGCCATGACGCATGTGCTCAGGGGACACAGCTAGTCCTCGGAGCGGGGAAGCAGGAGAAGGCGGGGGCCGCAGGTAGCCTCCCTCGCATGACGGTCCAGGACACGCTCGAGCTCGACATACCCGATCTTGAGGCACCTGCAGCGCGCAACACCACGACCTTCGTGGACAACATGGCACTGCCGGTTCACCGCTGGTTCCGCTACTCGGCCGGCTTCTCGGCCGGTTGGGTCGAGTCGATGCTCAACGAGACCACGGAGGCACGTGTCCTTGACCCCTTCGCTGGCTCGGGCACCACATTGCTGGCAGCCCAACGCCTTGGTCACGAGTCCTACGGCCTAGACGGACAGCACTTCGTGGCTCGGGTGGCTGCAGCCAAGCTCCATTGGTCATCGAACGTCGATGACTTCACCAAGCTGGCGCAAGACACCTGGTCCGATCACAAGCCAGTCACTTGGGCATCGCCACCATCGCTGCTGGAAAAGTGCTACACACCCGCGACTCTCGAAGATTTGATCGGCTTGCGAGACGTGGTCCTGGCCCGTCAGGACGGGTCCCCCGCCTCGCAGCTCCTGTGGCTCGCCCTGGTCTCGATCATCCGGAAGACGTCGCACGTCGGTACGGCTCAGTGGCAGTACGTCCTGCCTAACAAGAGCAAGCGGTCCGTCCTTGGCGTGCGCAACGCCTTCGAGCTGCAGGTTGCCCTCATGGCAGCGGACATGCGCACACGTCAAGAGGAGGAGCAGGGACAGGACCCCGTGGCAGCGCACTTCATCGAGGCCGACGCACGCACCACGGACGCCTTCCCTGACGGCTGGGCGACACACGTCGTGTGCTCACCGCCGTACGCCAACAACTACGATTACGCAGACGCTACGAGGCTTGAGCAGACAGTGATGGGGGAGGTCTCCGGATGGTCGGACCTCAAGAACCTGCGCTCCAGCCTGGTTCGTTCCTGTTCGCAGGCAATGGCGAAGTACAGGCCGGCCGAGGCGCTCGAAGACCCCATCTTGGAGCCGATCATCGGCGAACTGAACAGTGTGTTCGCTGGCTTACGCGAGGCCAAAGCAAGTCACCCAGGCAACAAGGCCTACGACACCATGATCTTGGCCTACTTCCACGATTTGGCTTATGTCTGGCGCACGCTGCGCAAGGCCAGCGCCGATGGGGTGAAGGTTTGCTATGTGATCGGCGACTCGGCCCCGTACGGGGTCTACGTCCCGGTTGAGCGCTGGCTGGGCGAGCTTGCTATCGCCGAGGGGTTCAAGTCCTGGTCCTTCGAGAAGGTCCGGGATCGCAACGTGAAGTGGAAGAACCGCAAACACGACGTGCCCTTGCATGAAGGGCGTCTCTACGTGGAGGGTTAGATGGCGGAGGCACCCGGTCACCGGCTTGGCCAGATCATCGGGGAAGCACTTGAGTTGGCGCTGGAGCCGGTTCTGAGTGACTTCGCCAAAGCGAATGACCTATACCTGGATAAATATGGTAAGCGCTCCACTCGCGAGGGTCCCAAAGTCACGTGGTATGACGACAAGAACAACAAGCACGACCTGGACTTCGTCCTCGAGCGAGGTGGGTCTGACACGAAGGTCGGCGTCCCGGTTGCGTTCATAGAGTCAGCATGGCGTCGGTACACCAAGCACTCGAAGAACAAGGCCCAGGAGATTCAGGGGGCCGTCGAACCGCTTATCCGGAAACACTCATCGGTTAAACCATTTGGCGGTGCAATTGTCGGCGGCATGTGGAGCAAGCCGTCGCTCACTCAGCTGACAAGTCTCGGGTTTGGTGTCTGTCATATTGAGTACAGCGAAATCGTTCATGCCTTTCGGCAAGTCGGCATGGAGGTGGCGACGAGCGAAGCCACCCATGACTCCGAGTTGCAGAAGGAGGTTGACAAGTACGACGCCTTGTCGGCTAGCCAGAAGTTCAAGCTTGGCGAAGAACTTCGTAAATGCGCACCCGAAGAGTTCAAAAAGTTCCGAATGGCTTTGGAGCGAGCCATCATTCGCAAACTTGACCGAGTCCTGCTGATCGCCATGCACGGCGTTAGTGGGAACTACGCCTCCATCGCTGAGGCGGTGAACGCCATCCGGACCTACGAACCGCCCGCTGCTGTTCCAGAGGTGACCCGTTGGGAGGTCTCGATGCGGTTCACAAATGAAGACCGCATCGACGCCTCATTTCAGGACAAAGAACTCGCGATCGACTTCATGGAAAGCTTCGCGTCGAAGTAGCGGCGTCTTGGTGCGGCGATGACGGTGACCCGCCCCGGACAGCCTTCGCGTCGCTGTCACGGCGCACCTAGTGAGGGTCTATCTGCGTGACAACGGGCTTGGACGACCGGGGACGCTCATGCAGCGATCTGGAGGCGGCAGTAGGCGACACGGGGTGGACCTCTTCTACTTGCGAAGCTTCGGGACGAAGAGGCCGTAGGTTCGAATCCTGTTACCCGACCAGCAGATTCACGGAGGGCCCGGCTCGCACAGACGATCCGGGTCCTTCGTGCGTCCCGGCTCACTCCTGCGCGGCACCGATCGCGCGGTCCAGCCACTCCGCCATGAGGGTGCGCTCGGCCTCGGTCAGGCCGGGCAGCCCTCCCGTCGTCGCGCGGAACGCGACGGTCTTCGCCATCCCCTCCTCGATCGGCGCGGCATCGGTGAGCACCGCGCGGGACACCGCGTCCCACAACGCCTCCGCCAGCCCGGGGTCCCGCTCGGCGGCGGGTACGGCGAGCAGCGTCGACACGGCCCCTGTCCCCGCGGCGTGCAGCACCGCGACGGCCCGCGCCTCGCTCACCCGCAACCGGCCGGCGGCGGCGGCGCGGTGGACGCGGGTCCGCAGGACGTCGAGGCCGGCCTCGACGGCGGGGGAGGCGCCACGTTCGGGGTCGGTGAGGAAGCGGAAGAGGCCGGGGTGGGCGAGGCCGAACTCGACGTGCGAGCGCCAGCCGGCGTGCAGGTCCTCGACGGGGTCGGCCTCCGTCGCTTCGACGTGCGCGGACTTCCCGGTCACGTACGCGGCCATGACGTGCTCGGCGACGGCTTCGAGCAGGCCGTCCTTGTCCCCGAAGAGCCGGTAGATCGCCGGGGCCTGCATCCCCGCGGCCTGGGCGACGGCGCGCGTCGTGACGGCGGTGGTGCCGCCCTCGGACAGGAGGTCGGAGGCGACGCGGACGAGGCGCCGGCGGACGCCGTCGCGCTCGGTGTCCTCGGTCGTGATCGGCACGGAACGATGGTAGCGCTCGAGTGTTTCCGTGGTTAGTGCGCATCCACCGATACCAACGGGGGAGTGTCGCTGGAGACGAGGAGCGCCATGATCGTCGTTACCGGTGCCACCGGACAGCTCGGTGCGCGCATCGTCCGCTCCCTGCTCGGGGTCCCCGCGGAGCAGGTGGGGGTCAGCGTCCGCGACGCCTCGGCGGCCGCCGACCTCGCGGCGCGGGGAGTCCGGGTCCGCGCAGCGGACTTCACCGACCCCGACTCCCTCACCCACGCGTTCGAGGGCGCCGACCGCGTCCTCGTCGTCTCGGCCGCCATCCGCGACCCGGAGCTGGTCACCCGGGCGCACCGCGCGGCCGTCGACGCGGCCCACGCGGCGGGGGTGGAGTGCGTGCTCTGCACCAGCCACCAGACGGCCTCACCCACCTCGCCGGTGGCGGCCCGTCCACCGCGCTGCGCAACGGGTTCTACGCCACGACCGTGCCGCACCTGCTCGGGGACGCCCTCGCCACGGGCGTCCTCGCCGCACCCGCCGACGGCCCGGTGTCCTGGACCGGCCCCGACGCGCTCGACCTCGCCGACGTCGCCCGGCTGCTCGCGGACCTGACGAGACACCCGGTGGAGCGCGCGGTCGTCGAGGGCGAGCAGTGGGTCGCCGACCAGGTCGCGGCCGGGGTTCCGGAGGGGGCGGCGCTGTTCACGCTCGGCATGGTCCGCGCTTCTCGCGCGGGGGAGTTCGCCGTCGTCGACCCCGCCCTGCCCGAACTCCTCGGCCGCCCGGCGACCCCGCTGCGCGACCTCCGGGGGACGGCCGTCGGCGGGCGGTGACCACGGGTCGTCCCACCGCCTCGCCCACCCCTGCCGGCGGCATCCGTACCAGGTGCCGCCGAACCACCGACCACCGGCTGTTCCGGTACTCGTTCCGCTTCGTCCCATTTGACAGCCCTCCGGCCGGGCACAACCCTTGGGGCCCGTTCGGGTGGACCCCGGAGCTGACCCTGACCCTGCTGTGACCTCGGCCGTCTCCGTCCGCACACCGCCCGTGCACCACCCGAGACGTCCGGCACCGCGACGCACGCCGTCGCCGACAGGAGGACCCCGTGGCCACCGCGTCAGAACGACAGACCTCGCCCGCCCCGCCCGCCGAACCGTCCTCCGAGCCGGTGCTGCGCCGGCCCGTGTTCATCGGGGCCGCGGCCGTCGTGCTGGCGCTGGCGTCCTGGATCCTCACCGCCCCCGAGCAGGCGTCGGACGTGATCGGGGCGGCCGTCGGGTGGGTCGGCACGTGGTTCGGGTGGTACTACGTCCTGTTCGCCACGGTCGTGCTGGTCTTCGTCGTCGTCGTGGCGGCGTCCCGCCACGGCCGGACCAAGCTCGGCCCCCAGCACTCCCAGCCGGAGTTCAGCACCTTCGCCTGGGTGAGCATGCTGTTCGCCGCGGGCATCGGCACCGACCTCATGTTCTTCGCCGTCGCCGAACCCGTCAGCCACTACCTCCAGCCGCCGGTGGGGGAGGGCGGCACCGTCGAGGCCGCGCGGGAGGCCACGGCCTGGACCCTGTTCCACTACGGGATCTCCGGGTGGGGCATGTACGCGCTCATGGGGATGGCCCTGGGGTACTTCAGCTACCGGATGGGGCTACCGCTGGCGATCCGCTCCGCGCTGCACCCCCTCATCGGCCGCCGCGTCGAGGGGCCCATCGGTCACGGCGTGGACATCGCCGCCCTGCTGGGGACGATCGTGGGTGTCGCGACGTCGCTGGGCATCGCGGTGGTGCAGCTCAACTTCGGTCTGAACGCCCTGTTCGGGATCCCCGAGGGACCCGCGGCGCAGGTGGCGCTCATCGTGCTCGGGGTGGGGATGGCCACCGTGTCGGCCGTCACCGGCGTCGACAAGGGCATCAAGGTGCTGTCCCAGCTGAACGTGCTGCTCGCCATCGCACTCGTCGTGTTCGTGCTCATCGCGGGCAACACCGCGCTGCTGCTCAACGGGTTGGTGATGAACGTCGGCGACTTCGTCAGCGGGTTCGCCGGCATGACGATGGAGACGTTCGCCTGGAGCGACGCCCAGGCGTGGATGAACGGCTGGACCCTGTTCTTCTGGGCGTGGTGGGCGGCGTGGGCCGCGTTCGTCGGGATGTTCCTGGCCCGCATCTCCCGCGGCCGCACCATCCGGCAGTTCGTCGTCGGCACCCTCACCATCCCGTTCGTCTACATCGTCCTGTGGATCTCGATCTTCGGGAACAGCGCCATCGACGCGATCCGCCAGGGCGGGGACGCCTTCGGTGAGCTGACCGTGGCCAACCCCGAACGGGGTTTCTACACGCTGCTCATGCAGTACCCCGGGTTCACCTTCGTGGCCGGTCTCGCCACCCTCACCGGCCTGCTGTTCTACGTGACGTCGGCCGACTCCGGCGCCCTCGTCATGGCCAACCTGTCCTCGGTGCTGCCGACCGCCAACACCGACGCCGGCAAGGGGCTGCGCATCTTCTGGGCGCTCGCCACGGGGCTCCTCACCATCGGGATGCTGCTCGTCGGGGGCGTCACCGCCCTGCAGAACGCGACGGTCGTGATGGGGCTGCCGTTCACGGTGGTCATGCTCCTGGTGATGATCGGGTTGTGGCGGGCGCTGCGCCTGGACGCGCTGCGCGAGGAGAGCCGTACCAGCACCCTCCCGGGCCGGTTCTCCGGCCGCGGTGAACAGGCGCGCGGCGGGGAGAGCTGGCGCTGGCGCCTGCGCCGGGCCATGGGTTTCCCCGACGCGCAGGCCGTGCAGCGTCACCTCGACGAGGTCGTGGAACCGGCGCTGCGCGAGGTGGCCCAGGAGGTCTGCGACCGCGGGGTCGCCGCGCAGGTCGTCTACACCGGTGACGAGCTGGGGGAGCGCTACGTCGAGCTGGCCGCCGACCTCGGCGAGGTCCAGCCGTTCCGCTACCGTGTCCACCGCTGCCAGGTCCCGATGCCCGTCTTCGCCCGCGACGGCCGTCCCGTGCGCGGCTCCGGCTCGGCCCCTTCTGACTACTCCCGCCTCGAGGTGCACCTGGCCGAGGGCGGGCAGGGCTACGACGTCATGGGCTGGACCCACGCGCAGGTCATCGACGACGTCCTCGACCAGTACGAGCGGCACCTGGAGTTCCTCCGCCTGCAGGCGGACGTCCAGGGCTGAGCGCCGACCGACCCCACCGACGACCAGAGGAGACCCCGTGCCCGACCTGTACATCGCCGGAACGTGGAGAGCGGCCGCCGCGGGAGAGCGGCGCGACATCGTGAACCCCTTCGACGCCCAGGTGTTCCAGACCGTCGACGAGGCCGGACCCGCCGACGCCGAGGCCGCCGTCCTCGCCGCCCGCGCGGCCTTCGACACGACCGGCTGGCCGCGCCTGGACGCCGCCGAGCGGGCCGACCTGCTGCGGCGGGTGGCCGCCCTGCTGCAGCGGGACAAGGAGGACATCGCCCGGACCGAGACGCTGGACACCGGCAAGACACTGGTGGAGAGCCGCGTCGACGTCGATGACGTCACCGCCGTGTTCGAGTACTACGCCGAGCAGGTCCTCGTCGAGGTCGACCGCACGGTCGACACCGGTCGCGACGACGTCCTGAGCCGCGTCGAGCACCACCCCGTCGGGGTCTGCACCCTCATCGCACCGTGGAACTACCCGCTGCTGCAGATGTGCTGGAAGGTCGCCCCGGCCCTGGCCGCCGGGAACACCCTCGTCCTCAAGCCGAGCGAGGTCACCCCGCTCAGCACTGTCCACCTCGTGCGGCTGCTCGCCGAGGCCGGGGTCCCCGACGGCGTCGTCAACCTCGTCCTCGGTTCCGGCGCCGCCGTCGGTCAGGTGCTCACCGAGCACCCGGCCGTCGACCTGGTCTCCTTCACCGGGGGCCTGCAGACCGGCCGGTCCATTCTGCGCGCCACGGCCGAGACGGTGAAGCGGACCACCGTGGAACTGGGCGGGAAGAACCCGCACGTCGTGTTCGCCGACGTCGACCTGGACCGCGCCGTCGACGCGGTCCTCACCGGTGCGTTCCTGCACTCTGGGCAGGTCTGCTCGGCCGGGACCCGGCTCATCGTGGAGGAGTCCGTCGCTGACGACCTCGTCGCCGGCGTCGTCGACCGCGCCCGCCGCATCCGCTTCGGCAACGGCCTGGACGAGGGCGTCGAGAGCGGACCCCTCGTCTCGGCCGCCCACCGGGAGAAGGTGGAGGGGTACGTCGCGCTGGGCCGGTCCGAGGGCGCGCAGCTCCTGACGGGCGGTTCCCGGCCGCAGGACCCCGAACTGGCGCGGGGGTTCTTCCTCGAGGCGACCGTGTTCGACCGCTGCGACCGGTCCATGCGGCTGGTGCAGGAGGAGACCTTCGGTCCCGTCCTGACCGTCGAGCGGTTCCGCACCGAGGCCGAGGCGATCGCCCTCGGCAACGACACCGCGTACGGCCTGGCCGGCGGTGTCCAGACCGACGACCCCGAGCGCGGGGACCGCGTCGCCCGCGCCCTGCGCCACGGGACCGTCTGGATCAACGACTTCGGCCCCTACGTCCCGCAGGCCGAGTGGGGCGGGCAGCGGATGTCCGGCAACGGCCGCGAGCTCGGCCCCGCCGGTCTGGCCGAGTACCGCGAGACCCAGCACGTCTGGCGCAACACCCGCCCGGCCGCCGCCGGGTGGTTCCGAGGGTGAGCGCACCCGACCACGAGGAGGAGCACCAGGTGAGCAGCACGCAGCAGGAGTTCGACTACGTCATCGCCGGCGGTGGGACGGCGGGGTGCGTCGTGGCCGCCCGGCTCTCGGAGGACCCCGACGTCACCGTCTGCCTCCTGGAGGCCGGTCCCAGCGACGTCGGCGACCGGGACGTCCTGGAGCTGGAGCGGTGGATGGGCCTGCTCGACTCCGGCTACGACTGGGACTACCCGGTCGAACCGCAGGAGAACGGCAACAGCTTCCTGCGCCACGCCCGGGCCAAGGTCCTCGGCGGCTGCTCCTCGCACAACTCCTGCATCGCGTTCCACCCGCCCGCCGAGGGGCTGGACGCCTGGGAGGCGCTGGGGTGCACCGGGTGGGGGGCCGCCGACGTCCTGCCCCTGGTGCGGCGCCTGGAGAACAACTCCGGCACCGGTGACCACCACGGCCGCAGCGGCCCGGTGACGTTGCGGAACATCCCGCCCCGCGACCCGTGCGGGGTGGCCCTGCTGGAGGCCGCCGCCGCCGCGGGCCTGCCGACCGTGGAGTTCAACAGCGGCTCCACCGTGACGCGGGGCGCCGGGTGGTTCCAGATCAACGCCTCCGAGGACGGCACCCGCATGTCGACCTCCCACGCCTACCTGCACCCGGTCATGGACAACCGCCCGAACCTGGAGGTCCGCACCGGCCGGCACGTCGAGAAGGTCGTCCTGGGGACCGGCGCGGACGGGGCGCCCCGCGCCACCGGTGTGACGTACACCGAACCGGACGGGCACCACCACACCACTGTCCACGCCCGGCGCGAGGTGGTGCTGAGCGCCGGGTCCATCGACACCCCGAAGCTGCTCATGCTGTCCGGCATCGGTCCCGCGGAACACCTGCGCGAGTTCGGCATCGACGTCGTCGTGGACGCCCCCGGGGTCGGGGAGAACCTGGACGACCACGTCGAGGGCCTCGTGTTCTGGGAGGCGCTGCAGCCGATGGTGCAGCGGTCCAGCCAGTGGTGGGAGATCGGCCTGTTCAGCACGACCGCCGCGGGTGAGGCGGCCGGGACGACGGTGCCGGACCTGATGATGCACTACGGGTCGGTGCCGTTCGACATGAACACCGTGCGCTGGGGCTACCCCACGACCGACAACGGGTTCTGCCTCACCCCGAACGTCACCCAGGGCCGTTCCCGCGGCACCGTGCGCCTGCGCTCGCGCGACCACCGCGACCGGGCCCGGGTCGACCCGCGGTACTTCACCGACCCCGAGGGCCACGACCTGCGGGTCATGACCGAGGGCATCCGCCTGGCCCGCCGCATCGTGGAGCAGAGCCCGATGGCGCCGTGGGCGGGCGCGGAACTGGCCCCCGGCAAGGACGTCGTCACCGACGACGAGATCGCCGACTACGTCACCAAGACGCACAACACCGTCTACCACCCGTCGTCCACGGCCAAGATGGGCGCCGACGACGACCGGATGGCGGTCTGCGACCCGCGCCTGCGGGTCCGCGGGGTGCAGGGCCTGCGCATCGCGGACGGGTCGATCATGCCGTTCCTGCCCGCGGTCAACCCGAACATCACGACCATGGCGATCGGCGAGAAGTGCGCCGACATGCTCGTCGCCGACCGCTGACCGGGTCCCCGCGGCGCGGGGGCGACCTCACCACGAGGTGACGGTCTCCCGCGCCGCGGGCGCCCCCACCCGGGCCAGCAGCGCCGGCACCAGGTAGGCGTAACTGGCCGGGGTCAGGGGTTTCGTCCACTGCCCGTGCCGCACCGCCGCCGGCAGCGGCAGCCCCAGGTCGTCGGCTGCGTCGGGGCACCGCGTGGGCCGGCACCGGACGAGGGGCCACAGGATCGGACACAAACATTCCACTCGCGGTATCCTTGTGTCGTGATATGGCTGGGGGTTCCCGACATCGCGAAGTCGTGGGGGATCAGTCCCCGGCGGGTGCGGCAGTTGATCGACGCCGGCTCGCTCCCGGCGACGCTGGTGAGCGGCAGGTGGCTCGTCGAGGAGCGCGAAGCCGAGGCAGCGCGGGAGCGGCGGGCGGGGCGACCGCTGTCGTGGCGGTCCTCATGGGCTCTGGTCCTCGCGTCCGTGGAACGCGCCGGGCGGACGGGTGGGCCGGGGCAGCCCGGGAACTCCTGGTGGACGTGGTGGGACGGGCTGGACGGCACGGAGAAGGCGCGGGCGCGGCGGCGGTGGGCGGCGGTGGTCCCGTCGCGAGGTCAGCCCGGTGCGACGGGTGTCGCCGAGAACACTGCCTCGTGGCTCCGGTCGTCGTTGGGGAACAGGGCCCGGCGGGTGGTGTTGTCCGCGATCGTCGACGACCTCCCGGACCTGCGGGCGGATCCGCGCATCACACCGTCCGGGGTGTCGTCGGCGCTGGTGGGGATGTCGGCGGGCCTCGTGGTGGAGGGGTACGCGCCCGAATCCGACGTGGCGGCCCTGCGTCGGGACCACCTGCTGCGCGAGGAGGGGTTCCCAGCTACCGGGTCGCGCGCGATGCGCGGGAACGTGGTGTTGCACGTGGTCACCGACGAGCTGCCGGGGACTGTCCCCGTCTCCACCGAGCTGCTGCTGGCGGCGGATCTCGCTCAGTGGCGGGGCGCACGGGAGGACGCGCGAGCGGTGGAGCTGCTGCGCGCGGCGGCCGACCGGAACGTCGCAGGGCCGTGGGGTGATCCGGTGTGATCGTGCTGCCGGTGATGGGCGCCGCGCTGGAGGCGTCGTGGTCGGCGCTGCTCGACGTGTTCGAGCAGGTCGACCACGGCTGGACCCTCGTCGGTGGTCAGATGGTGCACCTGTGGTGCGCGGAACGAGGGTTCTCCGCGCCCACGCCCGACGGACGACGCGGACGCCGTGCTGGACGTCCGGGCGGTTCCGGGGATGCTGGCGCTGTTCACGGGAACCCTGCGGGACCTCGGTACGCGCCCCAGACCAGCGGCGACGGGTTGCAGCACCGCTGGACCCGGACGGTCGGGACGGACGGGCGCGGTCTTCCGCTGGTGGCTCAGGTGGACGTCATGGTCCCCGACGGCGTCGGAGAACGTGCAGCAGCCCGGGTGGGTGTTGGCGGCGCGGCCACCCTGGAGACCCCCGGTGGGTCGCAAGCCCCGCACCGCAGCGAAGACGTCGAGGTCCAGGTCGGCGACCGGGCCGGTCGGGTGCGACGACCGAACCTCGTCGGGGCGCTCGTCGTGAAGGCCGCCGCCCACGAGAGGCAACCGGGAGCAGCCGGGGCGCGACACCGGCTGGACTTCGCGACCCCCGTCTCGATGCTCGCCGGCCGGGACCTGCGCGAGGAGGTGTGGACGAAGGCCGACCGGCGACGGTTGCGGGCCATGACGGCAGCCGTGCGTGGGGACCGGTCCGCGGTTCTCAGCGCGCCGGGGGCGGAGGAGGCGCTGGAACTGCTGGGGGAACGTCTGGTGCCGTGACGCGGAGGGCGCCTCCGACCCACCCACCGGCGCCGTCCACCGCAACCGCGACGAGCCGGTCAGGCCGTGGGCACCGCCGACCGTTCCCGCACACCCCCGACCCTCGCCAGCAGCGCCGGCACCAGGTAGGCGTAACTGGCCGGGGTCAGGGGTTTCGTCCACTGACCGCGCCGCACCGCCGCCGGCAGCGGCAGCCCCAGGTCGTCGAGCTGCTGGTCGAGCACCGCGAACGACCCGCTCGGCACCTGCTGCTGCCGGTGCGCGGCGGCCTGCCGGTGGGTCAGGTGGAACCGGTGCCCCTCGCGCCGCACGTCGTCGGGGGAGGGGGCGGGGACGACCCCGGCGAGGTGACCGGCCAGCCACACCGCCCCCACCTCCGCGGACAACGGGCTGCGGTAGGTGTTCCCCCACCCGGCGAACGCGAGCCGGGGGACGGCGGCGGGCAGGATCCGCCGGTGCAGCGCGAGGACCCCGTCGGCGTTGAGCAACCGCTCGCGCACGGAGACGTCGAGCGGGGACAGGTCCTGTTCGAAACCCGTCGCGGCGACGACGACGTCGGCGGGCAGGCGGGAACCGTCGGACAACTGCACGTCACCGGCGCCGAGAGCGCTGATGGAGCGTTCCCGCCGCACGGTGATGCGGCCGGCGCGGACGGCCTCGAAGAACCCGTCGGTGACGAGGCTGTCGGAGTACGGCAGGGGGGTGCCGGGCAGCAGCCCGACGCCGCGCAGACCGGTGCGGCGGGCGACGTGCTGGGCGAGCGACCACAGCGCCGCCCGCCGCAGCGGGGCAGCGGCGGCGGCGAGGAAACGTTGCGCCGGCGTGGACCGTTCGGGAGCCATGAGGTGTTCCCCGAGGCGCGTCAGCAGCAGGTGGCGGAACGTCAACGGCCCGGCGATCCGCTTCGGCACCTTCCACCGCACGGCCCGCGCGACCACGCTCGTCGAGCGCGCCGTCCGGGACGCCGCGACCGCCACGTCGCACGCCGTCTTGCCCCAGCCCACGACGACGACGTCGCGACCGGCGAGCACGGCCCCGTCCCCGAGCTGGGTGGGTTCGACGACCTGACCCCCGGTGGCGTCGAACACGTCGCGGCCCGGCCAGTCCGGGACGTGCGGGGTGGAGAACACGCCGTTGGCGAGCACCAGCCAGTCCACGTCCAGGACGGAAACCCCACCGGCGTGCTCGATCTCCACGGACCAGCCGTTCCCGGCCGGGACGGCGTGGGTCACCGCCGTGCCGAGCCGGACCCGGTCACGGATCCCCTTCACGTCGGCGTAGTGCTCCAGGTAGGCGCGGACGTGCGCGCCGGTGGGGTGGAGGGGGAAGTCCGCCGGCATCGGCACGTCGGAGAACGCGTACGACACCCGGTCGTCCTGGGTGGACACGTCGGGGTAGCGGCGGGTCGCGCTCCACACCCCGCCGAGGTCGGGGGCCTTCTCCAGCACCGTGACCTCGTGACCGAACCGGCTCAGCACGGCGGCGGTGACCAGCCCGGAGGGCCCGGCGCCCACGACAGCGATCCTCATGCCGACCAGCCTCGGACCCGGTCGTCGCGCACGGGAACCACCGTCACCCGTTCGTCGGGAACCCCCTGCGCCGAACCGGTGGTTCGTCGCCCGATCGGACCTCCGGGGACACCTCCGGTCGTGGACCGGGTCGCAGGCGGTCACCGAGCATCGAGGGGAACCACCGCAGACCGAGGGGGACGCGCGGCGCATGGACCTGCAGATCACCGAACACCGCCACCTGACGGGGGTGCAGAAGCTCGCCCACGACTGGCAGGAGCTGCACGACGCCGCCGGGGAGGCGAACCCCTTCACCGGCCCGGACTGGGCCCTGACGTGGCTGGAGCACTTCGCCGGGGACCCGCGGCACGAACCCCTCGTCCTGGAGGTCCGCGACGGGGACCGCCTCGTCGGCGTCGCCCCCCTCTACCGCCGCTCGGTGCTGCGGGGCCTGGCCACCGTCGTGCAACCCGTCGGCACCGGCAGCCTGTGGATCGGGCCCTACGAGCAACCCGCCCTGCTCACCGACCCGACGTGCGCGCGGGACGTGGCCCGCGCCGTCGTCGCGCACCTGTGCGCCGACCCGGCCCGCTGGGACGTCGCGCAGTTCGCGCTCGGGGAGAACGTGCCGTGGTTCGAACCGGAGTGGCTGCCGGACTGGTCGTTCACCCTCCTGCAACGCCGCACCCGACCCTCGGCGGTGCTGCGGCTGGCCGGTGTCGAGAACGTCTACACCGGCCGCCGGAACCTCAAGGAGTCCCTGCGCCGGGCCCGCAACCGCCTCACCCGCGACGTCGGCGCCGACGGGTGGTCCGTCCGCCGCGTCACCGACCCCGCCGACCTGCCCGCCGCGTTCGACCGGCTCGCCGCCCTGCACTCCGAACGCTCGCAGTTGCGCGACGGCCGGCCCGTGCACGCCGACGTCTACGCCGACCCGCGCGTGCGGGACTACCTGCGCGACGTCGTGACCCGCTCCGGGATGCACGGCGGGGCCAGCGTCTACGAACTCCTCGTCGGCGACACCGTCGAGGCCGCCCAGCTCGTCCTGCACACCCGCAGCGCCAGCTACTCCTCGACGTCGGGGGTCTCGGAGCGGGCGTGGCCGTACTCGGCCGTCACCTACCTGCTGTCCCTGGCCGTCAAGGACGCCCAGGACGCCGGGCACCGGCTGCTGAACCTGTCGACGGGACCGAACCAGGCCAAGCTCCGCTGGACCGACGAGGTCCGCACCTCCACGGAGTTCGCCGTCGTCGGGCCCCGGCGGCGGTCCAGGGCCCTGGTGCTCGCCCTGGACGCGCACGCCGTGCTCGCCGGGTTCGTCGAGGCGCGGCGCGCGCACCGCGTCCGACTCACTCCCGGGCGGCCTTGACCCGGTTCTCCACCAGGCCCAGCACCATGTCGCTCGCCTTGCCCAGCAACGCCAGCAGGACGATCGCCAGCAGCACCTGGTCGGTGCGGGAGGTGTTCTGCCCGTTCGTCATCTGGAACCCCAGGCCGATCGAGGAGGAGATCAGCTCGGCGGCGACGAGGAACAACCAGCTCTGCGCCAGCGCCAGCCGCAACCCCGACAGCAGGGCGGGAGCGGTGGCGGGCAGCAGGATCGAGGTGAACAGCCCGACCCCGCGCCGGCCGTAGGCGCGGCCGACCTCGACGAGGCCGGGGTCGAGGTGGGTCAACGAGGACAGGACGGTCGTGTAGACGGGGAAGAACGCCCCGATCGCCACCAGGGTGATCTTCGGGGGTTCCCCCAGGCCGATCCACAACCCCAGCAGGGGGACCCAGGCCAGCGACGGCACCGCGCGCAACGCCCCCAGCGTGGGGGCGAGCAGGTCGTGCACCAGCCGGGAGGATCCCGTCAGCCCGCCGAGGACGAGCCCGGCGACCGCACCGAACGCGAACCCGACGAGGACGCGCTGCACGCTGATGGCGATGTTCGTCTGCAGCGCACCCGTCGACCACAACTGGGTCGCCGCGTTCCACACGTCGACCGGCGGTGGCAACTGGCTGCGGTCGAACACCCCGGCGGCCGTGGTGGCCCACCACGCGGCGAACAGCGCGACGGGGACGACGGCGCCCACCCACCCGCGCGAGGCGCGCAGCGGGAACCGCGGGCTGTCCGCCGTCGCCGGTGCGGCGCCCGCGTCCACGACGCTCACGACGCGCTCGCCTTCTGCGCGAACTCGGGCACCAGCAGCGTGTCGAGCGCCTCGTTCGCCGCGTCCTCCGACGGGACGTCACCGGTGGCGGCCATGAGCGGGATGATCCCGGACAGCACCGTGCGCTGCGCGTCGCCGGGGACCCCGTCGAAGTCGAGGGTGGTGCGTTCCAGCACGCGGGCGGCGACCTCGGGCGAGAGCTGCGCCGCCGTCCCGTAGAGGGTCGCGAGGTCGGCGGGGTTCGCCAGCGCCCACGCGCGGGCCGTCGCGTAGGCGTCGACGACCTGCTGCACGAGGTCGGGGGAGTTCTGGATGAAGTCCTCGCGCGCGTTGAGGACGCCGTAGGTGTTGAAGTCCACGTTGCGGTAGAGCAGCTTCGAGCCGGACTGGATCTCGGTGGCCGCCATGTTCGGGTCCAGGCCCGCCCACGCGTCGACGTCGCCGCGTTCGAGGGCGGCGCGGCCGTCGGCGTGCTGGATGTTGAGGATCTCCACGTCCGAGCCCGACAACCCCGCCTGCGCGAGCGCCTGCTGCAGGAAGAAGTACGGGTCGGTGCCCGTGGTGGCCGCGATCTTCTTGCCGCGCAACCCGGCCACGTCGGTCACCGTGGAGTCCGCACCCACGACCAGGGCGGTCCACTCCGGCTGGGAGTACACCTCGACCGTCTGCACGGGGGAGCCGTTGGTGCGCGCCTGCAGGACGGCCGACCCCGCGGTGGAGGCGAGGTCGAGGTTGTCGTTGCGCAGGAACTCGTTCGCCTTGTTGCTGCCCTGGGACTGCTCCCACTGCACGGTCAGGCCCGCGTTCTCCAGGATCTTCTGCTCCCGGATCACCAGGCTGAGCGGGTTGTAGAGGGCGTAGTCGAGGCGGACGCGGTCACCGCCGGAGGACCCGCCGGACGAGGAGGCGCCGGCGGCCGGGGCGACGCTGCCGGAGGAGGACTCACCCTGCACGCAGCCGGCGGCGGTGAGGGTGAAGGCCCCCAGGCCGAGGCCCAGGAGGGTGCGACGGGTGGTGCGGGCGGTGGCGGAGGGCAGCGTGGACACAGTTCTCCCGGGGAGGTGGGTGGGTGTGCGAGGGGGTGGTCGGGGTGCGCGGGTCAGGCCGAGCGCGGGACGCCGAGCAGGTCGAGCAGCTCGACGCGCAGCCGGGCCGTGGCGGCGTCGGCGCGGTCGCGGGGGCGGGGGGCCTCGACGGCGAGGTCGCGGACGATGCGCGCACCGTCCTCGTCCGGCCCGTCCTTGCCGAGCACGAGGACGCGGTCGGCCAGGTGCAGGGCCTCGTCGACGTCGTGGGTGACGAAGACGACGGTCGCGCCGGTGCTGCGCTGGACCTCGTCGAGCAGGTCCTGCATCTTCAGCCGGGTCAGGGCGTCGAGGGCGGCGAACGGTTCGTCGAGGAGCAGGACGCCGGGGCGGCGGACGAGGGCGCGGGCCAGGGCGGTGCGCTGGGCCATGCCCCCGGACACCCGGCGCGGGCGGTGCCCGGCGAACTCCTCCAGGCCCACGACCTCCAGCCAGCGCAGCACCTCGGCCCGGCCCTCGGCGCGGTTCGTGCCGCGGGGCAGGCCGAAGGCGACGTTGCCGGCCAGGTCGCGCCAGGGCAGCAGGCGCGGTTCCTGGAAGACGACGGCCGTGCGGGGGTGGACCCCGCGGACGGGTTCCCCGGCGATCTGCACCGCCCCGGTCGAGGGGGCGTCGAGCCCGGCGACGAGCCGCAGCAGCGTGGACTTGCCGCTGCCGGAGGCCCCGACGAGGGCGACCGTGCTGCCCGCCGCGAGGTCGAGGTCGAGGGGGGCCAGAACGCGGTGGTCCCCGAACGTGCGGCTCACGCCGCGCAGGACGACCCCGGCGGCGTCAACGCCGGTGCCGGGCAGCG
This sequence comes from Kineococcus halophytocola, assembly GCF_041276425.1. Taxonomy (NCBI): domain Bacteria; kingdom Bacillati; phylum Actinomycetota; class Actinomycetes; order Kineosporiales; family Kineosporiaceae; genus Kineococcus; species Kineococcus halophytocola. The sequence goes on from NZ_JBGFTU010000012.1 coordinate 75,071, forward strand.
CGGACGCGGGAACGGTGGGTGCGGTCGTCACGATCTCCTCCATCGGTCCCGGCATGAGCACCACACCTCACGAGGAGGCGGTTGCTGCGGCGTCGTCGAGCCAGGTCTCTCGGCCGCTCTGGATGGTGCGTCCACTGTAGAGCAGCTGAGGGCGTGCTGCCGACCTCTCGCGCGCGCCGGTCGTCTCAGCTGTCTCGTGACGACCGGCTCCCTCGCCGGTGGCGGCTGTCCCGGTACTCGTCGACCCACGTGCGCGAGCTGAGCCACACGCCCTGGGGGCTCTTCTGCGCTCGTAGCCGACCTCGGATGGCGGCGACCCGCAGCGCATCCGCGCTCAGGTCGTCCGTCGTCGACATGAGGCTCGCCAGCGGGACGAGGCGTGACGGGCCCGCCACCGCCGGGACCACGAAGCGGTAGAGGTTGTTGGTGATGGACCGGGCCAGGAGCTCACCCATGGGTCCGTAGTCGGCCTGGTCGGCGCGACGCATCGCCGCCAGGTACCTCGTCCGATCGTTCTTGAACACGATCGCCGGGGGGTGGCCCAGTCGCACAAGCACCAGGTTGAGCAGCAGACGGCCCGTCCGCCCGTTGCCGTCGATGAAGGGGTGGAGGCGTTCGAAGTCGTTGTGCAGCCGTGCGAGACGCTCCGGGAAAGGCTCCTCCCCGGGTGCCTTCAGTCGACCGATCGAGGTAATCCAGTCGCGCATCAGATGGTCGAGGTCCGGGGAGGGGGGGTGGCGTCATCCCCTCGGGGAAGGGCTGGATGTCGTGGCGGCGCCAGTTGCCGGGGCGCTCGTCGGGGGTCGCGTGGGGGTGGGGCGCGACGTCCCACACGGGAGTCATCGCCTGGTGGTGCACCGTCCGCACCTCCTGCAGCGTGACGAGGTCCCCGGTCGTCCAGTCGCTCGGCTCCAGCGCTTGCCCGTAGACCCACTTGGCGGCGTCGGCGTACCCCTTGACCTCCATGTACTCGCGCAGTTCGCGAGAACCGACGGCCCGTCCCTCGTCGAGCAGTTGCCGCACCTGGGACAGGATGAGCGTGTTCCCCGCCAGAGCCGTCGAGTGGTGGGCTTCCTGGTGCCACAGGTCGTCCCAGATGTCCTCGGCCTCCGTCGGGGAGGGCAGCCCGCCGAGGCGGTCGTTCAGGTCTCGGATTGCCTCGTCCAGGCGTGCGTAGACGGTGGCTCTGGACGGTCGACCTCGGGGCACGGCACCTCCTGTGTTCGCTCGGCGGGAAAGTAATGTACCGAACAAGTAAGGCTGCTGAAGAGGTGTTGTTCGTTCGTGGCGCAGAAAAACGACCGAACATCCGTAGTCACCTGGGGTGCTGAGTTCCGCTGCACGCGCCACGCTGGGCTCGTGGTCGACCGCCTGCCCTCGCCGGACGCCATGGCCCTGTCCGGGCCGGTGATGATGCACCAGCACTGGGACGACCTGGCGTTCCTGCACTGGGCCGTCGACCCCGCCCGCGTCGCGCCGTTCCTGCCGCGCGGGGTGCGCCCGGACGTCCTCGACGGGGCCACCTACGTCGGCCTCATCCCGTTCACGCTGCGCGACGCCGGGCCGGGGCGGCGGGTGAGCGTGCCGTACGCGGGCACGTTCCTGGAGACGAACGTGCGCTTCTACTCCGTCGACGACGAGGGCCGCCGGGGCGTGGTCTTCGCGAGCCTGGACGCCAGCCGCCTCGCGGTCGTCCTCGGTGCGCAGGCGGCGTTCGGGCTGCCCTACCGCTGGTCGCTCATGCGCCACGCGGTCCGCGTGCGGGAGGGGGCGCGGGAGCTGCTGTGGACGTGCCGGACCCGCTCGGGCCTGAGCAGTCGTGTCGCCGTCCGCGAGGGGGAGCCCGCGGTGGACGACCTCGGGGTCTTCCTCACCTCCCGGTTCGGCCTGCACGCCGCCCACCTCGGACGGACCTGGTGGATCGCCAACGAGCACGAGCGGTGGCCGCTGCGCTCGGCGCAACTGCTGGAGCTCGACGACGGTCTGGTCGCCGCCGCGGGCCTGCCGGTGAGCGGGCCACCGGACCACGTCGCCTTCGCCCGCCGCGTGAGCACCCGGTTCGTCCTGCCGACCCCGATCTGAGGAGGTGCTGCGGGAACCGGGCCGTGCCATGCTCCGTTCACCCCTTCGCAGACCCGTCCCCGAGACCAGGAGAGGACCGCCGCCGCCGATGCGCGACGACGATCACGCCGACGACCCTTCAAGTCCCTGCGCGGGCACGCCCGGCCACGATGAGGTGATCTCGTGACCGACGTGCTCGCCCTGCTCCTGGGCGTGGTGGTGGTCCTCGCCATCACCGCCGGCACGGCCTGGTTCGTGGCCCAGGAGTTCGCCTACATGTCGGTGGACCGCTCGGGCCTGGGAGCCCGCGCCGAGTCCGGTGATCCCGGGGCGCACCGCGCGCTCCAGGTCACGCGCCGCACCTCGTTCATGCTCTCCGGAGCCCAGCTCGGCATCACCGTCACCGGCCTGCTCGTCGGGTACGTCGCCGAACCCCTCATCGGGCGGTCCCTCGGTGCGCTGCTCGGCGGTGTCGGCATCCCCTCCGGGGTCGGTGTGGCCGTCGGCGGCGTCGTGGCCCTGGTGTTCTCCACGATCGTCCAGATGCTGTTCGGGGAGCTGTTCCCCAAGAACCTCGCCATCGCCAAACCCGAACCGGTGGCCACCTGGCTGAGCCGGTCCACGCTCGCCTACCTCACGGTGTTCGGCTGGCTGATCTGGTTCTTCGACCAGTCCTCCAACGCCCTGCTGCGCGCGCTGAAGATCGAGCCCGTCCACGACGTCGAGCACGCCGCGACGCCGAAGGACCTCGAGGCGATCGTCGAGGAGTCCCGCGAGAGCGGGGACCTGCCCGACGACCTGGCCGTCCTGCTGGACCGCATCCTCGACTTCCCCCAGCGCGACGTCGAGCACGCGATGATCCCGCGCTCGCGGGTCGACACCGTCGACGAGTCCGCCGACCTCGGCCTCGTCCGCGCGCTCATGGCCGTCGGCCACTCCCGCTACCCGGTGCTGGCCGTGGGGTCCGGTGACGTCCTCGGCGTCGTCCACCTCGCCGACCTCCTCGCCACCACCGAGGACGGCAGCGCCCCGGTGACCCGGATCATGCGGCCGGCGCTCGTCGTCTCCACCCTCACGCTGCTGCCGGACGTGCTGCGGCAGCTGGGTGAGTCCAAGAACGAGCTCGCCTGCGTCGTCGACGAGTACGGCGGGTTCTCCGGCGTCGTCACCGTCGAGGACCTCGCCGAGGAACTCGTCGGCGAGATCACCGACGAGCACGACGAGGAGAACCCCACGTACGTGCCCGTCGAGGGGGACGGCGTGTGGGAGATGTCCGGGGAGGTGCACGTCGACGAGGTCGAACGCTCCCTCGGGGTGGACCTGCCCCGCGGGGACTACGAGACGATCGCCGGCCTCGTGATCGCGGCCCACGGCGGGCTGCCCGAGAAGGGCACCGAACTGGACGTCGAACTGCCGCCGGACCTCGGTGAGCTCGACCCCGAACCCCAGACCCTGCACATCCGGGTCCTGTCCGTCGAACGGCACGTGCCCGGCCGGGTGCGGCTGGAAGTGACCGGTGCCGCGGCTCCCGCGGGGAGCGCGGGAACCGGCGACACCACGGAGGAGGTGGCCCGTGACTGACGACCCGGTCGTGGTCATCGTCGCGACCATCGTCATCGTCGCGGCGAGCGCGTTCTTCGTCGCCGTCGAGTTCGCCCTCCTCGGGGCCAAGCGGCACCGGCTGGAGGACGCCGCCGGCACCGCCGCCGGGCGGGCGGCGCTGCGCAGCTCCCACGAGCTGACGGTGCTGCTGGCCGGGTCCCAGCTCGGGATCACCGCCTGCGTCCTGCTGCTGGGCGCCATCAGCAAACCGGCCGTCCACCACTGGCTGACCCCGGCGTTCGCGGCCGCGGGGCTGCCCCTGGTCGCGGCCGACGTCCTCGGGTTCGTCCTCGCGCTGTTCGTCGTCACGTTCATCCACCTCGTCGTGGGGGAGATGGCGCCGAAGTCGTGGGCCATCGCCCACCCCGAGCGCTCGGCCCTGCTGCTGGCCGTCCCGATGCGCGGCTTCATGTGGGTGTTCCGGCCCGTCCTGAAACTGCTCAACGAGGCCGCCAACGTCCTCGTGCGCAAGGTCGGCGCCACCCCCACCGAGGAGGTCGTCGTGGGGCACAGCCCGGACTCGCTGCGGCACCTGCTGGAGCACTCCACGAACGTGGGCGCGCTCGACGCCCGGTTCTCCGCGCAGTTGTCGGGGGCGCTGGACCTGCAGCGCCTGGCGGTGCGCGACCTGCTGCGCCCCGACGCCACCCTCACCAGCGTGCCCGTCGGGGCGAACGTCGCGCAGGTGCGGGAGCTGTCCCGCAGCACCGGTCACCTGCGGATCCTCGTCGGCACGCCCGACGACCTGCGCGGGCTCGTCCACGTCCGGGACACCCTCACCGAACCGGACGAGGCACCGACCGAGGAGTTCGTGCGGCCCGTGTTCACGCTCGACGGCGGCACGACGCTGCACGTCGCGCTGACGCGGATGCGCGAGACGAGCAACCACCTCGCGGTCGTGACCGACGAGGGGCGGGTCGAGGGGGTCGTGACCCTGTCCGACGTCCTGCGCCGGTTGTTCCCCACGGGGGCCACCACCTGAGCACCGCCCGTCCGGGACCACCGGGCGGGTGGCACGATCGGGCGGGTGAGCGAACCTGAGGTCCCCGTCTGGGAGAAGCGGTTCCGGGCCGGTCGCGTCGGCCTGCCGGAGTGGGCGCAGGACGCGCCCGAGCGGTGCGTCGTCGTCGCCAGCGTCGCGGGAGTGCTCGAGGTGCACTCCTTCGACGCCGGCACCGGCGCCCTGACCCGGCTGACCGACCGGCCCGAGGGCACCTCCGGTGCCACCATCGACGACGCCGGGGAGTTCGTCTGGTGGTTCGACGACACCGCCGGCGACGAGTACGGCGTCTGGCGGCGGCAGCCGTTCGGCGCCGCCCCCGGTGAGGGGGTGCAGGACCCGCTGGGCCTGCCCGCCGCCTACCCGGCCGGGTTGGCGATCGGGCGCAGCGGCACCGTCGTCGTCGGCTCCCAGGACGACGGGTACGGCACCCGCATCGACGTCGTCACCGCCGAGGGGACCCGGCGGCTCTACGAGCACCGCGAGGACGCCTGGGCCGGGGACCTCTCCCCGGACGAGCAGTGGGTCGCGATCGCCCACTCCGAGCACGGCGACTCCCGCCACCCCGACCTGCGCGTGCTGTCCCTGGCCGACGGCTCCACCGTCGCGGAACTGTCCGACGGCCCCGGCAAGGGCGTGTCCCCGATCGGGTTCTCCCCCGTGCGCGGGGACGCCCGGCTGCTCGTGGAGCACGAACGCGCCGGCCGCGCCGAACTCCTCGTCCTGGACCTGGTGACCGGCCGCGAGGTGCAGATCGCGCTCGGCGTCCCCGGCGAGGTCGCCGGGGCGGAGTGGACGCGCGACGCGACCGGGCTCGTCGTCCTGCTCGACCACGAGGCCCGCACCCTGGCCTACCGCCTCGACCTCGGGACCGGCGTCGTCACGCCGATCGGCCCCACGACGGGCAGCGTCGGCGCCGCGACCGCCCGCCCCGACGGCGACGTGTGGCTCACCTGGTCCTCGGCGGCGCAACCCTCCACGGTGCGCCGCCTCGACGGGTCCGTCCTGCTGCGCGCGCCCGGGGAACCGGCGCCGCCGTCCGTGGACGTCTCCGACGTGTGGGTCGACGGGCCCGGTGGCCGCGTCCACGCCCTGCTGCGGGTCCCGGCCGGGGCGAGCGGTCCGCTGCCGACGGTCGTGGAGGTGCACGGCGGGCCCACCGCCCACGACACCGACGCCTTCCGCGCCTACTGCGCGACGTGGGTCGACGAGGGGTTCGCCGTCGTGCAGGTGAACTACCGCGGCTCGACGGGGTACGGGTCGGCCTGGCGCGACGCGCTGGAGGCGCGCGTCGGGCACGTCGAGCTGGAGGACGTCGCCGCGGTCGCCGACCACCTCGTCGCCACCGGTGTCGCCGACCCCTCGCGGCTCGTGCTGGCCGGTGCCTCGTGGGGCGGGTTCCTCACGCTGCTCGGCCTGGGGACGCAGCCGGACCGCTGGGCCGTGGGGCTCGCGGGCGTCCCCGTCGCCGACTACGTCGCCGCGTACGAGGACGAGATGGAGGGGCTCAAGGCGTTCGACCGGTCGCTGTTCGGCGGGTCCCCGACCGAGGTGCCGGAGAAGTACGCCGACTCCTCGCCCATCACGTACGTCGACGCCGTGCGCGCCCCCGTGCTCGTGCTCGCCGGCCGCAACGACCCGCGCTGCCCGATCCGGCAGATCGACACCTACCTCGACCGGCTCACCGCCCGCGGCGCGACCCACGAGGTGTACCGCTACGACGCCGGGCACGGGTCGCTGCTCGACGACGAGCGGGTGCGGCAGATGCGCGTCGAGCTGGACTTCGTGCGGCGGCACCTGCCGGGCTGAGCGCGTCCGGGCCGCGCGGGGTCGGCCTCGTTGCCTCCCCGGGGTCGATCATCGGCCTCGGGGAGGCAACGGGGTCGCCCGGTGGCCTCGGGGAGGCAACGGGGCCACCCCGGGCGGCCGCGTCAGCCCGCGAACGTCAGGTACAGCAGCGCCACGTTGAGCGCCACGACGAGCGCCACCGCGACGGTGGCGAGCGCCCGCGTCACCGGCTGGTTCACGTGCTCGCCCATGAGCGCGCGCGAGCTGGTGAGCCGCAGCAGCGGGACGAGGGCGAAGGGGATGCCGAAGCTCAGGACGACCTGGGACACGACGAGGGCGCGGGTGGGGTCGACGCCGACGCCCAGGCACACCAGGGCCGGGACCAGGGTGACGGCGCGGCGCAGCAGCAGCGGCACCTCGATGCGCAGCAGCCCCTGCATGATGACGGCGCCGGCGTAGGCGCCGACGGAGGTGGAGGCCAGGCCGGAGGCGAGCAGGCCGATCGCGAACAGCAGCGCGGCGCCGGTGCCGAGGTGGGTGGCGACGGCGGCGTGGGCGCCTTCGAGGGTGTCGGTGCCCTCGACCCCGCGCAGGGCGGAGGCGGCGAGCAGCAGCATGGAGATGTTGACGAGCCCGGCCACGACGAGGGCCGCGACGACGTCGACGCGGGTGGCGCCGAGGACGCGGCGGGTGTCGCGGGCGGCGACGGTGCCGTGGTGGTCGCGGGCCATCGCCGAGTGCAGGTACACCGCGTGCGGCATGACGGTCGCCCCGAGCATGCTCGCGGCCAGCAGGACGGTCTCGGTACCGGCGAAGCGGGGGACCAGGCCGGCGGCGGCCTCGGCCGGGTCCGGTGGGGCCAGGACGACGCCGGAGACGAACCCGACGACGATGATGAGCAGGAACCCCATGATGACGGCCTCGAACCGGCGGATTCCCGTGCGGTTGTGCAGGGCCAGCACCAGCAGGGAGACCACGCCGGTGATGACGCCGCCGAGGAGCAGGTCGGTGCCGAAGAGGAGGTGCAGGGCGACGGCGCCGCCGATGACCTCGGCGAGGTCGGTGGCGATGGCGACGAGCTCGGCCTGCGCCCAGTACGCCAGCCGCGCCTTGCGGCCCAGCCGGTCGCGCAGCGCCTCGGGCAGCGTGCTGCCGCTGACGACGGCGAGCTTGGCCGACAGGTACTGCACGAGGACGGCCATCCCGTTGGCCGCGACGAGCACCCACAGCAGCAGGTAGCCGTACCCGGCGCCGGCGGTGAGGTTGGCGGCGACGTTGCCGGGGTCGACGTAGGCGATGGCCGCGACGAACGCGGGGCCGAGCAGGCGCAGCAGCCCGCCGCGGCCGGTGCGGGTGGGCGCGGGGGTGCGTTCGTCCGTCCTCATGGCCCGATCATGCCAGAGAGTTCGGTGCCCCGAACTCTGCTGTTCGGGGCCTCACAGCTCCTTGGCGTAGCAGACGGACAGCGGGCTGTCCGCCCACGGCCCGAAGTTCGCCGTCCGCGCGTAGCCCAGCGCCTCGTACAGCGCCATCGCCTCCGGCTGGCGCGTGCCCGTCTCCAGCCGCACCCGGTGCGCGCCGGCCTCGCGCGCCGCGGTCTCGAACGCGGCGACGAGGGCCCGTGCCAGACCCCGGCCGCGGAACCGCTCCTGCACGAAGACCCGCTTCATCTCCACCGTGCGCGCCCAGCCGGGCTCGTCGACGTCCACGCGCGCGATGCACCCGGCCGGCTCGCCGCCGACCGTGGCGACGTGGAAGACGACGTCGCCGTGGAGCGGGTAGTCCTCCCACGGGTCACCGGGGTCGCGGTAGCGGCGGTTCAGCTCGGCCACCGCCGCGCTGACGAGCGCGTCGAGCCCGGGGTCACCGGCCTTGCGCTCCTCGACCTGGACGGGGTGGCTCACCGCTGCACGCCCGTCCGCACCCGGCGCCGGCGCTGGGCGGGGACCGCCGCGACCTGCGGGTCGATGGGGGCCCGGCCGTCCTTGTCCGCGCGCGTGGCCTCCAGGAGGATCGCCAGCCCGAGCAGGGCCAGCACCAGCGCGACGAGCGCGGGGGAGGCGTAGCCGAACCCGGCGTCGATGGCCAGACCGCCGAGGAAGGCGCCCATCGCGTTGCCGATGTTGAACGCGGCCTGCATCGCCGCGGAGGCCATCGACGCGCCGCCGCCGGCGGCGAGGATGCCGCGGGTCTGGATCGGGGCCGACATGACGAACCCGACGAAGGCGAAGGCGAACACCCCGGCGGCCGCGACCCAGGCGTGGTCGGCGAACAGGTACAGCAGCCCGAACACGACGACCTGGGCGGCGAACCCGACGGCCAGCGTCCGGTAGGGGCGCCAGTCGGCCAGCCGGCCGCCCAGGACGTTGCCGAACGTCGCGCCGAGGCCGAACAGCACGAGCACCCAGCTCACCGAGCCCTCGGAGAACCCGGCGACCTCGGTCAGCAGGGGCGCCACGTAGCTCAGGACGGTGAACAGGCTGGCGAACCCGACGGTGGTGATGAGCAGTGTCCACCACACCTGGCGGCGGCCGAACGCGGCGAACTCCGAGCGCAGCGACCCCGTGCGGGTCTCCACCTCCGGCACGATCGCGGCGATCGCGGCGATCGTCACCAGCCCGATGACGCCGACGAGGGCGAACGTGAGCCGCCAGCCGAGCTGCTGGCCGACGTAGGTGCCGGCCGGGACGCCGACGACGTTGGCGACGGTCAGGCCCGTGAACACCAGCGCGAGGGCCTGGCCCTGGCGCCCGGGCGGGGCGATCTTGCGGGCCACCACGGCCGAGGCGCCGAAGAACGCCCCGTGCCCCAGGCCCGAGAGGAAGCGGGCACCGACGAGGGCCTCGAAGCTCGGCGCGAGCGTCGTCGCGGCGTGGCCGAGGACGAACAGGCCCATGAGCCCGGTGAGCACGCGCTTGCGCGGCCACGAGTGCGTCAGGGCGGTCAGCGTCGGGGCGCCGACGACGACGCCGAGGGCGTACGCCGAGATCAGCCAGCCGGCGGCGGCGATGGAGACGTCGAAGCTGGCGGCCATCTGGGGCAGCAGCCCCATGGCGACGAACTCGGTCGTCCCGATGCCGAAGGCACCGACGGCGAGGGCCAGGATGGCGAGAGGCACGGGGGGTCTTCCTCGGGGGTCGCAGGGGGCGCAGGGGGGTCCGGACGTCGGTCCGGCCCCCTCAGATCATCGCGCCCCGGGCCGCCGCTGTTCCCCCCGGCCGGCACCCGGCCCCGGAACCGGTTGCCCGGCAGGCCGTCCCGGGCGTGGCGGGCCGGGGCCGTCGCGGACGCCCGCACCGCCGGCCCCCGTGGCGCCGGCCCCCGTGGCGCCGGCCCCCGTGGCGTCGTGCCCGTCCACGACGCCACGGGGCCCACCCGCGGTGCGGGTCAGGGGACGGGGACCTGCGCCTCCCGGGCCAGGGTCCCGTCGGCGCGCTTGGCGAGGTAGTCGCGCACCTCGGCCTTGACGACGGGGGCCAGCAGGTACAGGCCCAGGATGTTCACCAGGGCGCAGAGGAACAGCATCGCGTCGGCCAGGTCGAGCACCGAGGAGAACGTCAGCACGGTGCCGACGACGGTGAACATGCAGTAGACGACCTTGAAGACCAGCTCGCTGACGCGGCTGCGGCCGAAGAAGTGGCACCAGGCCTTCTGGCTGTAGTACGCCCACGTGATGAGCGTGGAGAACGCGAACATCGCCACGGCGAAGGCCAGGACGTACGGGAACCAGGGGATGACGCTGGCGAAGGCGTCGGAGGTCAGGACGACGCCGTCGGCGCCGGTCTCGCCCGTGGCGGCCACCTCGGCGCGGGCGTCCAGCCAGCTCTGCGGCTGGGCGATGATGATGGTCAGCGCGGTCATCGTGCAGATGACCACGGTGTCGCAGAACGGCTCGAGCAGGGCGACGAACCCCTCGGAGACGGGGTGCTTCGTCTTGACCGCCGAGTGCGCCGTGGCCGCCGACCCGATCCCGGCCTCGTTGGAGAACGCGGCGCGCTGGAACCCGACGATGAGGGCGCCGATAACGCCGCCGGCCACCCCCTCGGGGGCGAAGGCGCCGGTGACGATCGACCCGACGGCGGCGGGCACCAGGTTCGCGTTGCCGACGATGACGATGAGGCAGGCGGCGACGTAGACGATCGCCATCGCCGGGACCAGCCTGGAGGTGACCTTGCCGATGGAGGTGATGCCGCCCAGGATCACCGCGCCGACGAGGACGGCGAGCACGAGGCCGAACACGAACGCGGCCCCGGAGGAGGCCAGCGGGCTGTCGTCCCCACCGGTGATGTTGCGGAACTGGGCGTAGGTCTGGTTGGCCTGGAACATGTTCCCGCCGGCCACGCCGAAGAAGAAGATCGCCACCGCGAACACGGCGGTGAGCACGACCCCGACCCACGTCGCGCGGATCCGGCCGAAGGCCACCTTCAGGTAGCGGAACGGGCCGCCGGTGACGGTCCCGTCCTCGTGGATCTCGCGGTACTTCACCCCCAGGGTGCACTCGGTGAACTTCGTCGCCATCCCCAGCAGACCGCAGCAGATCATCCAGAACGTGGCGCCCGGTCCGCCGATGCTCACGGCCACGGCGACCCCGGCGATGTTGCCCAGGCCGACGGTGCCCGACAGGGCGCTGGTCAGGGCCTGGAAGTGGGTGACCTCCCCGGGGTCGTCGTCACGGCTGAACCGGCCGCGCACGACCTGCAGCGCGACCCCGAACCCGCGGAGCTGGATGAAGCCGAAGTAGACGGTGAAGACGATCCCGGCGAGCACGAGCCAGCCGACGATGAGGGGGAACGAGGCGCCCCCGATGTCGACCGTGAAGAAGACGACGTCCGAGACGGCCCTGGTGACCGGGGACACGACCCCGTCGATGGCGTTCTCGATCCCGGCGAGGGTTCCACCCTCGGCCTCGACCGTCGCGGCCGGCAACGCGGCTGTGGCGTGACTGAGCATCCCCCGGTGGTAGCGCTTCTGCGCCTGGCAGGCAAGTGCTTCCCACGATCTGGGCCGCAGATGTCACACAAGCGCAACGTTCACCGCTCCGTCACGACCCCGTCGGCCACCTCCAGCCGGCGCGTGACGTGGACGGCCTCCAGCAGCCGCCGGTCGTGGCTGACGAGCAGCAGCGTCCCGGCGTAGCCCGCGAGCGCCTGCTCGAGCTGCTCGATGGCGGGCAGGTCGAGGTGGTTGGTGGGCTCGTCCAGGACCAGCAGGTTCACCCCGCGCGCCTGCAGCAGGGCCAGGGCGGCGCGGGTGCGCTCACCGGGGGACAGGCTCGCGGCGGTCCGCCCGACGTGGTGGGCGCCGAGGCCGAACTTGGCCAGCAGCGTCCGCACCTCGGCGTCGGGCTGGTCGGGCACCTCCTCGCCGAAGGCGCGGGCCAGGGTGCGCTCGTCGAGGAAGGCGCCGCGGGCCTGGTCGATCTCCCCGACCCGCACGCCCGACCCCGCGACGGCGGACCCGGTGTCGGGGGTCACGCGCCCCAGCAGCAGGTTCAGCAGCGTCGACTTCCCCGCCCCGTTCGGGCCGGTGACGGCGATCCGGTCGCCGGCGTCGACGGCGAGGTCGACGGGGCCGAGGGTGAAGTCCCCGCGCCGCACGACGGCCCCGCGCAGCGTCGCCACGACCGACCCCGACCGCGGGGCCGCCGCGATCGACATCTGCAGCGACCACTCCTTGCGGGGTTCCTCCACGACCTCCAGGCGTTCGATCATCCGGTCGGTCTGCTTGGCCTTGGCGGCCTGCTTCTCGCTGCCCTCGCGCATCGTGGCGCGGATGTTCTTGTCCGGGTCGCCCTTGCGGACGGCGTTGCGGACGCCCTGGGCCATCCAGCCGCGCTGCATCCGGGCCCGCGCCTCCAGCCCGGACCTGGTCTCGGCGTACTCCTCGTAGGCCTCGCGGGCGTGCCGGCGCTGCACGTCGCGCTCGGCGAGGAACGCCTCGTACCCGCCGCCGACGACGCGCACGAGCTGCTGGGCCAGGTCGAGCTCGACCACGCGGTCCACGGTGCGGGACAGGAACTCCCGGTCGTGGCTGACGAGGACGGCGGGGGAGCGCAGCTCGGTGACGAACCGCTCCAGGCGGGCCAGGCCGTCGAGGTCGAGGTCGTTCGTGGGCTCGTCGAGCAGGAACACGTCGTAGCGCGACAGCAGCAGCGCGGCCAGGCCGGCGCGCGCGGCCTGCCCCCCGGACAGGGACGTCATCAGCGCCTCGGCGGACACCGTCAGGCCCAGGTCGGCCAGGACCTCGCCGGTGCGCTCGTCGAGGTCGGCCCCGCCCAGGGCGAGCCAGCGGTCGAGGGCGTCGGCGTACCGGTCCTCGGCCCCGGCGGCCCCCTCGCCGAGGGCCGTGGCGGCGGCGTCCATCTCGGTCGTCGCGGCGGCCACTCCGGTGCGCCGGCCCAGGAACTGCCCGACGGTCTCCCCGGGACGGCGCTCGGGTTCCTGCGGCAGGTAGCCCACCGTCGCGGCGGGCGGGGACAGCGAGACCGTCCCCGTCTCGGGGCGGTCGAGGCCGGCCAGCAGCTTGAGCAGGGTCGACTTGCCCGCCCCGTTCGCCCCGACGAGGCCGACGACGTCGCCGGGGGCGACGACGAGGTCCAGGCCGGAGAACAGCGCCCGCGTCCCGTGGGCGGCGCTGAGGTCCTTGGCGACGAGGGTGGCGCTCATGCCGCCCATTCTCGCCGGGAGCAGGGCGCGCCGGTGGGGGCTGCTGCGGCAGCGGTGGTGAGAGGACGCCGCGTCACTGTAGGAATCTGCGGAGGCTCCACGCAGAACTACAGCTGAGTAGGAGGAGATGTCGATACGGTGGGGTGTGCCCACGGCCCGAGACACCCAGCGCCAGGTGCGCGCCACGGCCTACCGCCAGGCGGGGTACATCACCGCCCGGCAGGCGCTCGAGCTCGGTCTGACGTACCAGGCGCAGAAGTACCACGCCGACCACGGCAACTGGGTGCGCGTCGCCCGGGGCATCTACCGCCTGCGGGACTGGCCCTCGACCGTCGAGGACGCCTACGTCCTGTGGAGCCTCTGGAGCGGTGGGCGCGGAGTCCTCTCCCACGCCACCGCCCTGGCCGTGCACGACCTCGGGGTCCTCGACCCGGGACACGTCCACCTCACCGTGCCCCCTGGTTTCCGGGCCCAGCACCCCGTCGTGGTGACCACCGCCGCGGTCCTCCCGGCGACCGACGTCGAGCAGCGGGAGGCCTACCGCGTGACCACCCCCCTGCGGACCCTGCTGGACGTCGCCGCGGCTGCCGACACCACCCAGGAGGCCGTCACCGATGTCGTGGCCGACGCCCTGGACCGCGGAGTCGTCACCGCCGGCCGGCTGCGCCGCAGGATCGACGAGGCGGGCGAACGGGCTGCCCTGCGCGTCGAGCGAGCCCTGGGAGCCGTGGCCCGGTGACGGGTCGCCCGGCACCGGCGTTGCGGGCCAGTTTGGACGCGAAGCTGCTCGCCACCGCCCAGCAGCGTGCGGTCGACGTCAACCGCCTCCGACGCCACCTGACGTTCCAGCGGATGCTGCGCCGCCTGGTCGCCGACGGTGGGTGGGTGCTCAAGGGCGGTTACCTGCTGGAGGCCCGCCTCGGTGCGCGAGCCCGGGCGACCCGTGACATGGACCTCACGAGCGCCGTCGAACTGGACGGGTCCGAGCTGCGCGACGCCGTGGCCGACGCCCTCGCCGAGGACGTGGACGGAGACGGTTTCGTCTTCCGCGTCACCGCGGCCCGGGCGCACCTCGCGGGGGAGCAATTCGGTGCGGGGGCACACCTGTCCGTCGCCGCGGACCTGGCGGGCCGCCCGTTCGCCTCCGTCCGCCTGGACGTCGTCGCCCGGCCGGGTGAAGTGGCCGGAGGCACGGAGGACGTCGAGCTGGTGCCCGTCGTCGAGGTGGCCGACTGGGAACCGGTCGTGGTGCCCGCGGTCGACCTCGGACAGCACCTGGCCGAGAAGCTGCACGCGTTGAGCGCGGTGGACGCCCACCCCCGCCCCTCGACCCGCGTCAAGGACCTCCTCGACGTGGAACTGCTGCTGACGACCGCACCGATCGACGAGGCCCACGCCGCGCGTCGCCTGTCCGCCGTGTTCAGGGCCAGGGACGGCGGCCCCCCACCTCTCGCCCTCCCTGAACCCCCGGCCGCCTGGCGCGCGGACTACGCCGCCCTGACCGGCCGGCTCGACCTCGACGTCGCCCGGTACGACGACGCGCTGGCCGCGGTGAACGTCCTCTACGGCCGGCTCCTCACCCTCACCCGGCCGTCCCCTCCGGAGGACCACCGGTGAACCCCGGCCGGACAGGGCGGGTGGCACGTGAGCGCCTCGGCGTCGAGGGGCCGCACGGTCCGTCGTCCACGAATCCTCCGGTGACGCACCGATTGCGCGGCGGGGAAGGGGGCGGCAGGTTGACGCGCGTGGACGACGACACCGCCTCCCACGCCCGCTCCTTCGGCGCCGCCGCGGACGCCTACGCCCGGGCCCGGCCCGGCTACCCCGACGACGCCGTGGACTTCCTCGTCGGACCGGCCCGCCGCGTCCTGGACCTGGGGGCCGGGACGGGCAAGTTCACGTCTGCCCTCGTCGCGCGCGGTCTCGACGTGGTCGCCGTCGAACCGTCGACGCGGATGCTGGCGCAGTTGCGCGCGGACCTGCCCGTGGAGGCCCACGAGGGCAGCGCGGAGGCCACGGGGCTGCCGGACGCCTCGGTCGACGCCGTCGTCGTCGCGCAGGCCTGGCACTGGGTGGACCCGGCGCTCGCCGTCCCGGAGGTGGCGCGGGTGCTGCGCCCGGGCGGGACGCTGGGGCTGGTGTGGAACGTGCGGGACGAGTCGGTCCCGTGGGTCTCGCGCGTCTGGGAGATCGCCCAGCGCGGCGACGAGCACGAGATGCGGGCCTCGGTGGAGACCGTCGGCGCGCCGTTCGGGGCCCTGCGGACCTACCGGACGCGGTTCGAGCACGTGAGCGACCGGGCCGGGATCCTCGACCTCGTCGCCTCCCGCAGCTACGTCATCGTGCTGCCGCAGGAGGAGCGGGCGGCGGTGCTGGCCGAGGTGGGTCGTGTCCTCGACGAGGAGTTCGCGCCGGGGGCCCCGATCCGGGTTCCCTACGTGACCCACTGCGCGCGGTTCACGCTGCAGCACCCGCGCGGGCGGTGAGCGGGGCGCTTAGGCTCGGGTGGTGAAGTGGTTGCTGATCCTCATCGTGCTGGCGGTCGTCGTCGTCATCGCCGCACGCCGGCTCAAGTCCTCCGGGGGGTCCCTGCGCGACGCCGACCCGCGCCGGCTGCGCGACGAGTTCCGGGACGGCTCGGGCGACTGACCGGCCCGACCCGCCCGGCCGGCCCGCGGGGCCGGCCGGGGGGACGGACGGTCAGGAGATCACGGTCCACAGGATCCAGACCAGGCCGAAGCCCATGAGGCCGATGCCGGTCGAGACGACGCTCCACGTCTTCAGGGTCGTGGCGGTGTCCAGGCCCAGGAAGCGGCCCACCAGCCAGAACCCCGAGTCGTTGACGTGGGAGAAGCTGATCGCCCCGGCGGCGGTGGCCACGGTCAGGCAGGCCAGCTGCAGCGCCGACAACGAGGGGTCGGCCGCGACGGCGGGGGCCAGCAGCCCGGCGGCGGTGGTGCCGGCCACGGTGGCCGAGCCCTGCGCGACGCGCAGCGCCACCGCGATGAGGAACCCGGCGACGATGAGCGGCAGACCGGCCGCGTCCAGCTCACCGGCCAGCGCGCCCCCGATGCCGGTCTCGGTCAGGACGCGGCCGAACATCCCGCCGGCGCCGGTGATGAGGATGATCGAGCAGACCGGGGCCAGCGCGGAGTCGACGACCTCCTCCAGGCGCCCGCCGACCTTCCCGCGGTTGGGCCGGACCACGAGCAGGAACATCGCCAGCAGGCTCGTGATGAGCAGCGCCACCGGCGTCGCGCCCACGATCTGCAGCACCACGACGACGGGGTTGTCCTCGGCGACGCCGTAGTTGGACACGGCGGTGTTCGACCCGGTGCCCCCGAAGATCAGCACCAGCGGCAGCAGCAGCACGAGGAGGATGACCCCGAAGCGGGGACGGGGCTGGTCGCCGCCGTCGTCGGGACGGCCCAGCAGGTCCGGGACGGGCAGGAAGTCGGCGCGCTTGGCCAGCGCGTAGGCCAGCCGGTAGCCCATGGCGTACCAGGTCGGCACGGCCACCAGGAGACCCACGAGCAGGACCAGCCCGACGTCGGCGCCCAGCAGGCTGGAGGCCGCCACCGGGCCGGGGTGCGGCGGGACCAGGGCGTGCATGACGAGGAACGCCCCCGCGGCGGGCAGCGCGTAGAGCATCAGCGAACCACCGAGCCGGCGGGCGACGGTGTAGATGATCGGCAGCATGACGACGAACCCGGCGTCCAGGAAGATCGGGAACCCGTAGAACAGGGACGCCACCGACAGCGCCAGCGGCGCGCGCGACTCCCCGAACCGGGCGAGCAGCGTGTCCGCCAGGACCCGCGCGCCGCCGGAGACCTCCACGATGCGGCCCAGGACGGCGCCGAAGCCGACGAGCAGGGCGACCGTGGACAGGGTGTTCCCGAACCCGCTCGTCAGCGTGCTCACGAGTTCGGTCCGGGGGATGCCGGCGACGATCGCCGTCAGCAGGCTGACGATGACGAGGGAGTAGAACGCGTGCAGCTTGACCTTGATGATGAGGACCAGCAGCACCGCGATCGCCACGACCGCCGTCAGGAGCAGGAACGTGGTCGACCGGGGGGCCCCGGCCGTCGTGGTGGCGGTGGCCAGGCCTGCCGCCAGGCCGGGGGATGTGACGAGCACGGGCACCTCATTCTCGGACGTCGTCCGGTGAGGGTAGCTGTGGTCCACCTGTGCCCGT
Source organism: Kineococcus halophytocola (assembly GCF_041276425.1). Classification (NCBI taxonomy): domain Bacteria; kingdom Bacillati; phylum Actinomycetota; class Actinomycetes; order Kineosporiales; family Kineosporiaceae; genus Kineococcus; species Kineococcus halophytocola. The sequence goes on from NZ_JBGFTU010000012.1 coordinate 92,382, forward strand.
CGGCGGGGCGCGACGGGTGCGGGCGAGCGCGCGGTGACGGTCCGGGCGGCCGTTAACCTTCCGGGGGCCCGGCACCCGGCCGGCCGGCGAGGAGGGACCCACGTGGCGAGGACAGGCTGGCGACTGCACGGTGACGGGCGGTCGGTCTCCCCGGGCGAGGTCGTCGCCCCCGACGAGCGGCTGGCGTGGGGACGGACCGTCGGCATCGGGCTGCAGCACGTCGTCGCCATGTTCGGCTCGACCGTCCTGGTCCCGGCCATCACCGGCTTCCCCGTCGCCACGACGCTGTTCTTCTCCGCCGTCGGCACCGCGCTGTTCCTGCTGCTGACCCGCAACCGGCTGCCCAGCTACCTGGGGTCCTCCTTCGCCTTCATCGCCCCGATCCTGGCCAGCTCGGCCGGCACGGCCGGCGGGGGCATCCTCGTCACCGGTCTGCTGCTGGCCGTCGTCGGCCTCGTCGTCCACCTCGTGGGCTCGCGCTGGATCGACGTCGTCATGCCGCCGGTCGTCACCGGCACGATCGTGGCGCTCATCGGGCTGAACCTGGCACCGGCGGCGTGGGGCACGACGGAGGACTCCGGGTTCCGCGCCGACCCCGTCGGCGGGATCGTCACCCTGCTGGCCGTCGCGCTGGCCACCGTCCTGTTCCGCGGTCTGCTGGGCCGCCTGGCCATCCTGCTCGGCGTCGCCGTCGGCTACCTCGTCGCGGCCGCCCGCGGCCTGGTGGACTTCACCGCCGTCGAGCAGGCCGCCTGGCTCGGCCTGCCGCAGTTCCGGGCCCCGCAGCTCGACGTGGCGGACCTGGCGCTGTTCCTGCCCGTCGTGTTCGTCCTCGTCGCCGAGAACGTCGGGCACGTGAAGTCGGTGGCCGCCATGACCGGGCGCGACCTGGACCCCCTCGCGGGCCGGGCGCTGCTGGCCGACGGCCTGGCCACGAGCCTGGCCGGGCTGGGCGGGGGGTCGGGGACGACCACCTACGCCGAGAACATCGGCGTCATGGCCGCCTCGAAGGTGTACTCGACGGCGGCCTACTGGGTCGCGGCGGCCGCCGCCCTCGTCCTGTCGTTCTCCCCGAAGTTCGGCGCGCTCATCGGGTCCATCCCGCCCGGCGTCCTCGGCGGGGCCGCGACCCTGCTGTACGGGATGATCGGCGTCCTCGGGGCGCGGATCTGGGTGCAGAACAAGGTCGACTTCTCCGACCCGGTGAACCTCACGACCGCGGCCGTCGCCCTCGTCGTCGCCATCGCGAACTACACGCTCACCACCTCCGGCGGCCTGACCTTCGAGGGCATCGCCCTCGGCACCGTCGCCGCCATCGGCCTGTACCACCTCATGCGCGCCGTGGGCCGGGCCCGGGGGACGGCCGGTACGGACTGACCCGCCTCAGCCGCCGGTGACCTGCAGCAGCCGGTCACCGGCCTGCAACGTCTGCACCTGGTGGTAGAGCAGGGTCCGGCCCCCGCGCAGCACGGCCAGGACGGGGACGTCCAGGTCGCCCGGGCGCCGCCCCACGTCCTCGGGTCGCACGGGCTGCTCGACGAGGTCCAGGCCCGTCCCGAAGGACGCCAGGTCCTCGACCACGGACACCGCCGCCGGGCTGCCCGCGGCCAGCCCGAGCAGGCGGCCGGTCGTCTCGGACGTCACCACCACCGAGTCGGCGCCGGACTGCCGCATGAGCCCCACGTGCTCGGCCTCCCGGGCCGTCACGACGACGGTGGCGCGCTCGTTGAGGCGCCGCAGCGCGAGCGTCGCCAGGATCGCGGTGTCGTCCTTGTCCACGGCGATGAGGACGGTGCGGGCGCGGTCGGCCAGCGCCGTCGCGAACGTCTCCGGCCGGGTCACGTCCCCCGTCACGCACAGGTAGCCGTCCCGGGCCGCGTCCGCCGTGGCCACGGGGCTGCGGTCGACGACGAGGACGCGGTCGGCGGGGGTGCCGGAGGACCGCAGCTCCCGCACCGCGTTGCGGCCCTTGGTGCCGTAGCCGAGGACGATGACGTGGTCGCGCATGCGGGCCCTCCACCGCGCGAGGCGGATCTCGGTGCGGGAGCGCTCGGTGAGCGCCGACAGGGTGGTGCCGACGAGCAGGACGACGAAGACGATCCGCACCGGGGTGATGAACACGGCGTTGACCAGCCGCGCCTGGTCGGTGACCGGGACGATGTCGCCGTAGCCCGTCGTGGTCAGGGTGACGGTCGTGTAGTAGAGGACGTCGAGCGCGGACAGCTCGCCATCGAGGTTGTCGCTGTACCCGTCGCGCTCGGCGTAGACGACGGCCCAGCACAACGCCACCAGCCCCAGCGCGAGCGCGATCCGGCGCAGGATGGCCAGGACCGGCGGTGTCGGGCGCCGCACCGGCAGGCGCAGACGGGAGACGGTCTGGGGCACCCCCGCAGTCTGGGGCACGACGGGGCCGCCGTCGCGCCGGTGATCACCCCGGGCGCGGCGGACGCGACGGGCCCGGCGGCTGCCACGATGGGGGTCCGACGGACGGGGGTGCGACGTGAACGGGTACGGGCAGGGGCCGCAGGACGGCCGGGCGTGGCAGGACCGGGACCCGGAGCGGGAGCGGCGGGCGTGGCAGCCGCAGCCGCCACCCCCGGGACCGCTGCAGCCGTACGGGCAGGCGCCCCGGCCGGTGGTGCCCGTCCCGGCGAAGACCCCGGGGCTGGCGGTGCTGCTCTCGTTCCTGTGGCTGGGGGCGGGGAACTGCTACGCGGGCCAGGTGGGGCTGGGTGTGACGTTCATCGTCGCCCAGGTCGTGTGCGCGCCGATCGCCGCGTTCCTCGCGGCCCTCACGGCCGGGTTCTCCCTGGTCCTCACCGTGCCGGTGTGGATCGCGGCGTTCGCCGTCTCCGCGGCGACGGGGTACGCCCGTTGCAGAGCCCACAACGCGGCCCTGGGGATCCGGGGGTTCTGAGCGCCGACGACGGGGGCCCCGCCCGGACGTCCGGACGGGGCCCCCGCGGCGGAACGGCTCAGGCGGTGAGCTCGGCCGCCACCAGCTCGGCGATCTGCGCGGTGTTCAGCGCGGCGCCCTTGCGCAGGTTGTCCCCGCAGACGAACAGGTCGAGCGTGTTCGGGAAGTCCAGCGCCTGCCGCAGGCGGCCCACGACCGTCGGGTCCCCGCCGACGGTGCGCGCCGGGGTGGGGAACACGCCGTTGGCGAGGTCGTCCTGCACCTCGACGCTGGGCGCGGCCTCCAGCGCCGCGGTCGCCTCGGCCACCGTGACCGGCCGGGCGAACGTCGCGTGCACGGCCAGGGAGTGCGTCGTCTGCACCGGGACGCGCACGCAGGTCGCGGACACCTTCAGGTCCGGGATGCCCAGGATCTTGCGGGACTCGTTGCGGACCTTCAGCTCCTCGCTCGTCCAGCCGTCGTCCTTCAGCGACCCCGCGACCGGGATGACGTTGAGCGCCAGGTGGGTCTGGAACGGGGAGTCGTCGCCCAGCTTCTCCGAGACGACCTGCGCGGTGTCACCGGCGACCGAGCCGAGGGTGCGCTGACCGGCGATGACCTCGATCTCGTCGTGGAGGCGGTCCACGCCGGGCTGCCCCGCGCCGGAGGCGGCCTGGTAGCTGGCGACGACGAGCTCGGTGAGCTGCCACTGCTCGTGCAGCGTGCCGAGGGCGTCCATCATCGTCAGCGTCGTGCAGTTCGGGTTCGCGATGATGCCCTTGGGGCGGTTGCGCGCGGCGGCGCCGTTGACCTCGGGCACGACGAGGGGGACCTCGTCGTCCATGCGGAACGCACCGGAGTTGTCGACGGCCACCGCGCCGCGCCCGGCGGCGATCGGCGCCCACTGCGCGGAGACCTCGTCGGGCACGTCGAACATGGCGACGTCGACGCCGTCGAAGACCTCCGGCGTCAGCTCGCGCACGACGACGTCCTCGCCGCGGACCTGCAGCACCTTGCCGGCCGAGCGGGCCGAGGCGACGAGGCGGATCTCGCCCCACACGTCGGGGCGCTGCGACAGGATGCCGAGCATCACGGTGCCGACGGCGCCGGTGGCGCCGACGACCGCGAGGGTGGGCTTGCGGGTGCTCATCGTCCGGTACCTCCGTAGACCACGGCTTCACCCTCGGCGTCCAGGCCGAAGGCGGTGTGCACAGCGCGGACGGCGTCGTCGAGCTGGTCGGCGCGCGTCACGACGGAGATGCGGATCTCCGAGGTGGAGATCATCTCCAGGTTGATCCCCTTCGTGCCCAGCGCGTCGAAGAACGTCGCCGAGACCCCCGGGTGCGAGCGCATCCCGACGCCGATGAGGGACACCTTGCCGATCTGGTCGTCGTACTCCAGCCGCTCGAACCCGATGGCCGGCTTGACCTTCTCCAGGGCGGCCGTGGCGGTGGCGCCCTCGGACTTGGGCAGCGTGAAGGAGACGTCGGTGCGGCCCGAGGCCCCGGCGGCGACGTTCTGCACGATCATGTCGATGTTGATCTCGGCCTCGGCGACCGCCGTGAAGATCGCGGCCGCGGTGCCGGGGTTGTCCGGCACCCCCACGACGGTGATCTTGGCCTCGCTGCGGTCGTGCGCGACACCGGAGATGATCGGCTGCTCCACGGGTTCCTCCCCGGTCTGGTGGGTCTTGAAGGCTTCGGGAACGGGGGAGTCGGTCACCCAGGTCCCCTCGTGCGGGCTGAACGAGCTGCGGACGTGGATCGGCAGGTCGTAGTTCCGGGCGTACTCCACGCAGCGCAGCATGAGGATCTTGGCCCCGCACGCCGCCATCTCCAGCATCTCCTCGCTGGCGATGCGGCTGATCTTGCGGGCCGTCGGCACGATGCGCGGGTCGGCGGTGAACACGCCGTCGACGTCGGTGTAGATCTCGCAGACGTCGGCCTTCAGCGCCGCGGCCAGCGCGACGGCCGTCGTGTCCGACCCGCCCCGGCCGAGCGTCGTGATGTCCTTCGTGTCCTGGCTGACGCCCTGGAACCCGGCGACGATCGCGATGGCGCCCTCGTCCAGCGCGGACCGGATGCGGCCCGGCGTGACGTCGATGATGCGGGCCCGGCCGTGGGAGGAGTCGGTGATGACGCCGGCCTGCGACCCGGTGAACGACCGGGCCTCCAGGCCCAGGTTCGAGATCGCCATGGCCAGGACCGCCATCGAGATCCGCTCACCGGAGGTCAGCAGCATGTCCAGCTCGCGCGCCGGCGGCATCGGGCTGACCTGCTCGGCCAGGTCGATGAGCTCGTCCGTGGTGTCACCCATCGCCGAGACCACGACGACGACCTCGTGGCCGGCGCGCTTGGTCGCGGCGATGCGCTTCGCGACGCGCTTGACGCCGTCGGCGTCAGCGACCGAGGAACCGCCGAACTTCTGCACCACGAGAGCCACGAGCAGGGAGTCTACGGAACCGCTCACGGTGCTCCGGGCCGTGCTCAACCCCGCCCTGACCTGCTGGTCAATGTGCTCAGCGGGCTCACGGGGGGCGTGTCGTCAGGCGCCGGTGACGGTCCCGCGGCACGACACCGGCGGCGCACCCATCGGTGTCACCACGTGGGGGGAGGCGTGGGTGTCCCGTCGCGGTCGCCCCGGCGACGTCCTGCGGGCACCCACGTCTCGCTCCACGACCTCGCGTTCGTCGTGGACGGTCCCACGGCCGGTCCGACGTCGGAACGGCGGTGGGAACGGCGAGAACGTCGCTCTGACGGCCACCAGGCCGTTCCCACCGCCGTTCTCATCCCTAGTTCGACGTCACGGTCATCCCGCGTGGTGCGCTGTCGCCAGTGGCTGGCGACGTCGCGGTCTTGCCGATGGGCGAGGTCAAGCTGAGCGCGACGATCACCTGCACATCGCCGCTGTCCGCGCGCTCAACGCCCTCACGGTCTCGACGAGGTAGGAACCTTCTCCCCCAGGTTTCTCATCGACGATCCGCTATGTTGACGGCGTGCCCGTCATCGAGTCCGCCGCCGTGCTGCTGAAGGAGGCACGTCACCGCGCAGGACTGACCCAGGCCCAACTGGGTCAGCGCGCCGGGGTCACCCAGAGCGTCATCAGCGCCTACGAGTCCGGACAGCGCCAACCTTCCCTGCCCACGTTGCTGCACCTGCTGCGCGCCAGCGGCCACCTGCTCGACGCCTCCCTGGTCGCCACCGACTCCCCGCCCACCGCCCCCCTGTCCGGGCCCCTGGGTCAGCGCCTGCGCCGGCACCGCCGCAGGGTCAAGGCCGTCGCCGCCGCCCACGGCGTGCACCACGTCTGCGTCTTCGGCAGCACCGCCCGCGGCACCGAGCGCCCCGACTCCGACGTCGACCTGCTCGTCGACCTCCCGGCCGGGACGGGACTGTTCGCCCTGGGACGCCTGCGCCGCGACCTCGAAGACCTCCTCGGCGCCCCCGTCGACCTGGTTCCCGAGGATGGGCTCAAGCCCGACGTGCGCGTGAACGTCGAAGCGGACCTGGTGCCCCTGTGAGCCGTCACGCCCGACAACGCCTGCTGGACGTGCTGGCTGCCCTGGACGCCATCGAGGCCCACACCCGCCGCGGCGACCTGTCCGACGGTCTCGTCTTCGACGCCGTGCGCGTCCGGCTGATCGAGATCGGCGAGGCCGTCAAGGCCGTTCCCGAGGAAGTGCTGGCCGGTGAACCGGACCTGCCGTGGTCGGAGATCGCCCGAATGCGCGACCACCTGGCCCACCGCTACTTCGATACCACCCACTCCATCGTCGCCGCCACCGTCACCCAGGACCTGCCGGAACTCCGGCGTGCCGTTCAGCGTCTGGTGGAGACCACTGAGGACTGACGCCGCCACGTCACGGTCATCCCGCTGGCCAGGACGTCGGGCCACGGGCCTGCACGCCAGCGTTCGCAGGTGCGACGAGGGGAGAGTCAGCCAGCGCCCTGGGGTGCGCCTCGTTCCAGAGCGGACGCCGGCACACCCCACCGACTGCCGCTGCTGTTCCTCTCGACGCCTTGCTCGGCGACCTCCGCCCGCACGACGCGGCTCAGGGGTGCAGGGCGTCGAACTCGGCGTCGGCGACCGTCTCGGCGTCGACGTCCAGGCGCAGGTGGGCCAGCAGCGACTGCAGCACCCGCAGCGCGGCCGTGGCGCGCAGGCCCCAGGAGGACAGGTAGGAGAACTGCCACCACCACAGTGCCTCGGTGACGTCGCCGCGCTCGTGGTGGCGCAGGCCGTGCTCGAGGTCGGCGGCGACCGAGGCGAGGTCGTCGGACAGCGCCCCGCGCACGAGCTTGGCGTTGGTCAGCGGGTCGAGGACGTCGGCGTAGTCGTCCAGGCCCTCCAGGACGTTGGCCAGGCTGGTGCGCACGGGGTCGACGTCGGGGTCGGGGCCGGCGTCGGGTTCGTAGCGGCGGGCGGGGACGACGTCGTCGACGGCACCCAGCCGCGCCCCGGCCAGGAGCGTCTGGCTCACCGCCAGCAGCAGGACCGACAGGGCGGTGGAGTCCAGCCGGCCCGTCGCGACCTCGGTGACGGTCGCCAGGTAGGCGCGGACCTCGGTGGCCGTGGCGTCGGCGAGCTCGGCCAGTTCGGGGGCGACCGGCTCCGGGGAAGGGGTGGGGTCAGCCATCGAGGGACCTCCGTCCGGCGAACGCCCGTCCGAGCGTCACCTCGTCCGCGTACTCCAGGTCACCGCCGACCGGGAGGCCGGAGGCCAGACGGGTCACTCGGATCCCCATCGGCTTCAGCAGCCGCGCCAGGTACGTCGCGGTCGCCTCGCCCTCGAGGTTCGGGTCCGTCGCGATGATGGTCTCGGTCACCGTGCCGTCGGACAAGCGGGACAGCAGCTCGCGCATCCGCAGGTCGTCGGGGCCGATGCCCTCCATGGGGCTGATCGCGCCGCCCAGGACGTGGTAGCGGCCGCGGAACTCGCGCGTCTTCTCGATGGCGACGACGTCCTTGGACTCCTCCACCACGCAGATGACGCTCGGATCGCGTCGCGGGTCCCGGCACACCCGGCACAGCTCCTCCTGCGCCACGTTCCCGCACACCGCGCAGAAGCGGACGCGGCTCTTGACCTCGGTGAGCACCCCGGCCAGGCGCGCCACGTCGGCCGCGTCGGCCGCGAGCAGGTGGAACGCGATGCGCTGGGCGCTCTTGGGACCCACGCCGGGGAGCCGACCGAGCTCGTCGATCAGGTCCTGGACGACACCTTCGTACACACGCCGAGCCTACGTGGCGCTCCGGACACGGCCGGACCACCGGAGGCGGACCGGGGACCGGTGGGCCCTCACGCGTCGTCGCTGAGCACCCGCCCGCCGAGGATCTGCTCCACGACCGCGATCCCGACCAGCCCGTCGTCCTCGGCGTCCTCGTCGTCCCGGCTGGGGGTGTCCTCCTCGGTGGCCGGGGCGGCCGGGGCCGCAGCCACCGGAGCGGGCGGGGTCGCCGTGGCGGGCTCGGACCGGCGCGGCCGGGACAGCTGCTCCTCGCCGGGGTCGGCGATGGGTTCCTCCGGCGGCGGGACGTCGGCGTAGTAGTCGTTGCCGGCGGGGGCCGGCGCCGGTGCGCTCTGCCGGGCCTCCTGCGGCTGCCGCACCGGCGGGGACGGGGACCCCTGCGGAGCCGGGGCCTGGGCCGGTCCGCGCGGGGGCTGTCCCGCCGGCGGGGACGACGGGCGCGAGGGGGTCGACCAGCCCCCGCGGGACGGTCGCGGGGAGCCGCCCTGGCCGCCCCCGCCGCCGGGGGCCTGCGCGCCGGCGGCCTGCACCTTGGCCTCGATGCCGGTCACCTGGAACAGCGCCTCGGCGACGAACCCGGCGTCGTTGCCGCGCGCGAAGCGGGCCGCGAGCTGCGGGGAGCGGAACTGCAGGCTGAGCACCCCGCCGCGGAAGTCGGCCACCGTGGCGTTCTCGGCCACGAGGGACCAGGTGAGCCGCTTGATGGTGAACAGCGCGCCGAGCACCTCGGTCCACAGCCGCCGGACCGTCTCGGCGTCGCCCCCGGCCGCGGGGGCCGACGGGGGCGGGGCGTCCACCGGCACGGGGGTGGGGGCCGGTGGGGCGGGCGGTCCACCGGGGGAGGGGGCCGGGGGCTCGGGCGCCGGTCGCGCCTCGGGGGCCGGGGACCCCGGCGTCCGGGCCGCGGGCCAGCCGCCCCCGGTGGTGGGGGCCGGGTCCGGCGCGGGGTCCGTGGGCGTGGGCGTGGGGGTGGGCGTGGGTGCGGGGGCCGGTTCGGGCCTGGCCGCGGGTGCGGGTGCGGGTGCGGTGGGTGCTGCCGCGGGCACGCCGCCGGCGGCCCCGATGCGCCGCTCCAGCCGGTCCAGCCGCGTCCCCAGCCCGCCGTCGGCGTCCACCCCGGGCAGCAGCAAGCGCGCGCACAGCAGCTCCAGCTGCAACCGCGGCGACGTCGCGCCCGTCATCTGCTCCAGCCCGGCGGCCACGACGTCGGCCGCGCGCGACAGCTCGGCCCGGCCCAGGTGCGCCGCCTGCGCCTGCAGCCGCTCCAGCGCGTCCTCCGGGACCGCCAGCGCGTCCCCGGCGGCGTCGCCGACGGCGGCCACGATGACGAGGTCGCGCAGGCGCTGGAGCAGGTCGTCGGCGAACCGGCGCGGTTCCTGGCCGGTGTCGACGACGCGTTCGACGGCCCGGAACACCGTCGCGGCGTCCCCGGCGGCGATCGCCTCGACGACGTCGTCCAGCAGCGAGGCGTGCGTGTAGCCCAAGAGCGCGACGGCGATGTCGTAGGTGACGCCGTCCTCGCCCGCGCCGGCGATGAGCTGGTCCAGGACCGAGAGGGTGTCGCGCACGGACCCCCCGCCGGCCCGCACGACCAGGGGCAGCACGCCCTTGCCGATCGCCACGCCCTCCCTGCCGGCCAGCTCCCCGAGGTACGTCGTGAGCTGGGCGGGCGGGACGAGCCGGAACGGGTAGTGGTGCGTGCGGGACCGGATGGTCGTCAGCACCTTGTCCGGCTCGGTCGTGGCGAAGATGAACTTCACGTGCGGCGGTGGTTCCTCGACCGTCTTCAGCAGGGCGTTGAACCCCGCCGCCGTGACCATGTGGGCCTCGTCGAGGATGTAGACCTTGAAGCGGTCGCGCGCCGGGGCGAAGGACACCCGCTCGCGCAGGTCGCGGGCGTCGTCGACGCCGTTGTGCGAGGCCGCGTCGATCTCGACGACGTCGATGCTGCCCGGGCCGCCGTTGGCCAGGTCCCGGCAGGAGTCGCACGTGCCGCACGGGGTCGGCGTCGGGCCCTGCGCGCAGTTCAGGCAGCGGGCCAGGATGCGGGCGCTGGTCGTCTTGCCGCACCCGCGGGGCCCGGAGAAGAGGTAGGCGTGGGTCACGCGGCCCTTGGACAGGGCGTGCTCCAGCGGGGTCGTGACGTGCTCCTGGCCGATGACCTCGGAGAAGGTCTCGGGCCGGTACCGGCGGTAGAGCGCTGTCGTCACGGGTCCGAGGCTAACCCGCCCCGGTGACACGGCCGCGGGCCGCGGCGGCGGCCTGTGGACGGGGGGCCGGCGGGAACGAAGGGACCCCCCGCACACCCGCCAGAGCCCATCTACCCTTGCTGCCTTCCGGCCCTGGGGGGGTTTGACGGGGTGACGCCGCACGAGGGGTCTGCGACCACCGTACGACAGCGTGCGGCCCCGGGTCCAACCGCCCGCCCGGACCGGACCCGGGGACGGGCCCTGTCACGAGCACCCGTCACGGCGCGCTACGCTGGAGGCACTGGAGGATTCGCCTAGTGGCCTATGGCGCACGCTTGGAAAGCGTGTTGGGTTAACGCCCTCGCGGGTTCAAATCCCGCATCCTCCGCCGCACGAGGCCCGCTCCCGGAACGTTCCGGGGGCGGGCCTCGCTGGTTCGCGGGGGGTTCCCCGGCGCGGTGCCGCAGCCCTCGGACCCCCGGCCCCTAGACTCCTGCACCGTGATCTTCCAGGCCGTCGGCGAAGGACGCCCGTACCCCGACCACGGGTACGAGACGGTCACGCAGTGGTCCGACGTGCCGCCGCGGCAGGTGCGGCTGGACGAGCTCACCACGACGAAGCGGACGCTGGACCTCGACGCGCTCCTCGCGGAGGACTCCACCTTCTTCGGCGACCTGTTCGCCCACGTCGTCTCCTGGCGCGGCCGCCTCTACCTCGAGGACGGCCTGCACCGCGCCGTGCGGGCCGCGCTGCACCAGCGCCAGGTCCTGCACGCCCGGGTCCTGACGCTGCCGGACTGAGACCGGTGCGCAGGACGCGCGGGGTGCACGTGAGGGGCGCGCAGACCGGGGGGACGAGGGGGAGCAGTGGCACGCGGACGTGACGAGCAGGGCCCGGACGAGGACCTGGACCAGGGGCGGGGCGACCCGGTCCTGCCCGAGGTGGACGACGACCTCGACGCGGAGTCCCACGCGCGGCTGACCCGGCGCCGGCACGCCCGGCTGCTGCGCCAGCGCATCGTGTTCGCCGTCGTCGTCGTCCTGGTGCTCGCCGTCGGCGGCGGCGCCTACCTGGTGTGGAGCGGCCGGTGGCAGCCCGGGGGCGCGGCCGGGCCGTCCGCCGCGCCGACCCCGAGCTGCACGCCCGTCGCGCCGCCGGAACTGGTCGCCCCCGGGCAGGTCAGCGTGGACGTCCTGAACGGCACCGACCGCCGGGGCCTGGCCGCGGCGGTGGCCGGGGAGCTGCGCACCCGCGGCTTCGTCGTGACCACCGTCGACAACGCGCCGGAGGCGGTGGGTCCCGCGACCGCCGTCGTGACCTACCCCCCGGAGGCGTTCCCGCAGGCCGCCACCCTCGGGGCCCGCTTCCCGCAGGTCCAGCTCGTGGAGGACCCCGCGGTGCGCGCCGTCGCCGTCAGCCTGGGGGACGGCTACCAGCAGATGCTCGGCGAGGACGCGCTCGTCACGCCGCTGCCGCCGGGCTCGCCCACCTGCTGAGACCGGCGGGAACGACATGGGAACGGCACGGGAACGACGAAGGGCCCCGGGACTCGTGGTCCCGGGGCCCTCCGGCCGGTGCGGTGACGGTGGGATTTGAACCCACGGAGGAGTTGCCCCCTCACACGCTTTCGAGGCGTGCTCCTTAGGCCGCTCGGACACATCACCTGGTGCACTCCGCGGGCCGCTGGTGCCGGGCACCGGCGACCGCGTCGCGGGACCACCCTACACGCCGTGACGGGTGGTCGGTCACGCCCGCCGCCGGGCGAAGAAGTCGTCGAGCAGCGCCCGGCACTCGGCCTCGCGCACCCCGCCGGCGACCTCCACGACGTGGTTCAGCCGCGGGTCGCGCACGACGTCGCGCAGCGACCCCGCCGCCCCGAACCGGGGGTCCCAGGCCCCGAACACGAGCCGGTCCACCCGCGACAGCACGGTCGCGCCGGCGCACATGACGCACGGCTCCAGCGTGACGACGAGGGTGCAGCCCGACAGCCGCCACTCGCCCCGGGCCCGGGCGGCGGCGCGCAGGGCGAGGACCTCGGCGTGGGCGGTGGGGTCGGCGGCCGCCTCGCGCTCGTTGCGGCCCCGGCCGAGCACCTGCCCGTCGGCGTCCACGACGACCGCGCCCACCGGGACGTCACCGGTGTCCAGGCAGCCGCGCGCCTCCTGCAGGGCCGTGCCGACCCAGGACGTCCACCGCGGCGGGACGGCCGGTCCGCTCAGCGCAACGACTCCAGCACGTCGGCGCACCCGAGGAGTTCGCCGATGCGCACCGTCGCCTCGGCCGGGTCCGCGCTGGAGGTGGCCAGCCGCACGAGGGTGTCGGCGGGGCAGCCGAGATCGGACAGCAGGTCGGGGTCACCGGCCCAGACGTCCTCGGCGATCCCGGACCCGGACCGGGAGGCGGTCCCGTCGGCGGTCCCGTCGGGGTCGGGTTCGGTGTCGGCGGCGGTGTCGGAGTCGGAGTCGGAGTCGGTGCCGCCCTCGGGACCGTCCGTCGCGGGTGCCGGCCGTCCCGTCGCCGAGGGGAGTTCGGCGAACAGCGGGGCGTAGGCGCTCTCGGCCGCCGCGACCGCGTCGGAGACGAACACCTTCACGTCCAGGGCGCCGTCGGTGCGCACGAGGGCGAACCACTCGTCCTCGCGTTCCAGGACGGCCAGCACGGGGCGGTCGTCGTCGACGGCGCCGCGCAGCGCGTCGCCGAGCTCGTCGGGGGAACCCGCCTCGAGGTCGATGTCGACCGACCGCCAGTCGGGGTCTCCGGCCGGGCCGTCGGGGGCGAGGACCGCGGTGAAGTAGGCCACGGCCCCATCGTGGCAGGAGGAGGTGGCCGGCGGCCACCGCCCGGGTGGTGCCCGCCCCGGCCGGGCGCCTGCGGCTCGTCGGTCCGGGCCCGGGCCGCGTACTTTGGGGCCCCATGCGCCTGTCCGTCATCGACCACCCCCTCGTCGCCCACAAGCTGACCGCTCTGCGGGACCGCGGCACCGATTCCCCCACGTTCCGCCGCCTCGCCGACGAACTGGTGACGCTGCTGGCCTACGAGGCCACCCGCGACGTCGCGGTGGAACCGCACCCGATCACCACCCCGGTGGGCCCGACGACGGGGGTGCGCATCCGGTCCCCGAAACCCATCGTGGTGCCGATCCTGCGGGCGGGCCTGGGGATGCTCGACGGGATGGTGCGGTTGCTGCCGACGGCTGAGGTCGGGTTCCTGGGGATGATCCGGGACGAGGAGACGCTGCAGGCCACCACGTACGCGAACCGGCTCCCCGACGACCTCACGGGCCGGCACTGCTTCGTGCTGGACCCGATGCTGGCGACGGGGGGAACCCTCGTCGCCTCCATCACCTACCTGCTGGACCGCGGCGCGCAGGACGTGACGGCGCTGTGCCTGCTGGCCGCCCCGGAGGGGCTGAAGGTCGTGCGCACCGCGTTCGACGAGCACGCCCAGGTGACGGTCGTCACGGCCGCCGTCGACGAACGCCTCGACGAGAACGGCTACATCGTCCCCGGCCTCGGGGACGCGGGGGACCGGTTGTACGGCGTCGTCTGAGTTCTGCGACCGACCTCCAGGGCCCCGTTGAGCCCCGTGGAGCCCCGTGCCGAGTCCTGCGGCGCGGGGCTTCGTGCTGCGGCACCCTTTCCGGCAGGATGTCCCCCGATCAGCGCAGTCGTGTCCTCGATCGGTGAGCAGCAGGGCGTTCTGGGGAACGCCGGAAGGGAGCCGGCCCGTGAAGTGGCGCCGAGTTCTGTGGTGGGTCCTGGTCGTCTTCGCGTTGTACGCGGTCTACCGCGCACCCGACCAGGCGGCGGACTTCGTCCGCAACGTCGGGGAATGGCTGGGCACGGCCGTCACCAGCATCGTCGACTTCTTCGACGGGTTGCTGAGCTGACACCCGACCGGCACCGCGACGGGCCGGACCCCGACGGGCCGGACCGCGAACTCCTCATGTCCTCCGGCACCCGGTTGCGCAGGTCCCGCGGCGGCGGTGCGTGGCGCGTGGTGGGCGGGCGCGAGGACGCGGCGGGGCGCCTGCCCGGGCTCGACGACGACCCCCTGCCGGCCGGGGACGCCCTGGACGAGGACGACGACTTCGACGACGGCACCGACGACGGCACCGACGAGGCCGGTGCGGACGCCGACGACGAGGGCCCCGGCGCGGCCCCCGGGGTCGGCCGGGCCGGAGACCCGTTGTGGGAACGGCCTCCCCGGCGCGTCCGGCGCTACGTCCTGGGCACCGAGAAGCGCCTGGTCTGCCTGCGCCGCCACCTCGTCGTGCTCGCCGAACCGGTGCTGACCTGCGTCGTGGGGTTCGCGGGCTGGCTCTGGCTGGTCGTCCACGCCGGGGACGTGCCCCACCTGCCGAACGTGACGTTCGTGGGCTGGCTGGCCCTGCTGGGCCGGGCCGTCTGGAAGTGGCTGCAGTGGCGGGGGGACTGGTTCATCGCCACCGACAAGCGGTTGCTGCTGGCGTACGGCGTGGTGAAGCGGCAGGTGGCGATGATGCCGCTGTCGAAGGTGACCGACATGAGTTACAACCGGTCGCTGCTCGGGCGCTTCCTCGGTTACGGCGAACTCGTCATGGAATCGGCCGGTCAGGACCAGGCGCTGAGCGACGTGGACCGGTTGCCGATGCCCGACCAGGTGTACGTGCGCATCTGCGAGCAGTTGTTCGGGCAGGTGGGCGCGGTGGACGCCCCGCGGCGACGGAGGTCGCGGGTGGGACGTCTGGTCCGTGGGGTGGTGCCGTCCCGGTTCCGCTGAGGCGGCCCCGGGGCCGGACGTGCGACAGGGGGCGGGATCCCGAAGGATCCCGCCCCCTGTCGCGTCCAGCAGGACTCAGCTCACTGAGCAGCCTTGTACTGGTCGATGATGCTGGAGGAGATCGGGCCGCGCGGCGCGACGGCGATCCCGTTCGCGGCGGCCCACTCGCGCACGGCGCGGGCGTCGACGGACGTGGCGGCCGAGGCCGGGGCCGACTTCTTGGCGGCGGCCTTCTTCGTGGTGGCCGGCGCCGGGGCCGACTTCGCCGCCGACTTCGCGGCCGACTTGCTCGCCGCCTTCTTGGCCGGGGTGGCGGCCGGGGTCTCGGCCACGGGCACCGGGGTTTCCTCGACCGGCGCGGGGGCCGGGGCGGCCTTCTTCGCGGTCGTCTTCTTCGCCGTCGCCTTCTTGGCCGGGGCGGCCTTCTTCGCCGCGGCGGGGGCGGGCGCCGCGGACGCGGACCCGGCCAGCGCGGAGGGGAGGTCCTCCCACGCCACGGTGGTGGCGGCCTTGGCGGTCGCCGGGTTCCACGAGACACCGTTCGCGTTCACCGTGAAGGTGCCGATCTTGCGACCGTTCCGCTTGACGGGGATCTCGAGGTCGACGGCACCGACGGGCAGTTCGGTGGCCACCTTCAGTGCGACGTCGTGACTTGCCATGCTGGGCTCCCGGGGGAAGTGGCTGGATGATTTGAGACGTCTGCAATGAAACCACAGTTCCGCGGGAGTTCGCGCATCGAACGAGTGATTGTCACCGCAGTTCCCGGGGGCGCGGTGGGGGTTCTCGCAGTACCCGCCCGGCCCCTCCCGCGGACGTCCGCGCAGGAGTTGTCCGGAATGGGTCCGGCCGAACTCCGGGGCGGTCCGGGCCGGTCAGAACCGCACTCCCGGTGCGACCGCCACCGTGCCGGGTGTTCCCCGCGAGGTGGTTCCGGGTGGGTTCTGCGGGGGTGTTCCCGGGTTCGCGCCGGGGGTGGGGGCAGGTTCCCGCCGGCCGTCCGCGGGGGCCGCGCCGGGAATGCGGCCGCGGCCGATTCCCCGCTGCCCGTCTTCCTCGCCGCCCGTCTTCCTCGCCGCCCGTCTTCTCGGGTGCCCGCCTTCCCGGTGCCTGCCTTCACGGGTACCCGCCTTCCCGGGCGCCCGTCACGGACGGCCGGTTCTCCCGGGGCGGGGTTCCGGCGCGTCGCCGGCCGCGCGCTGTCCCGACCGGGCCCGGGGCGGGACGGGGAAGGGGAGTGGCCGGTGGCGGGGGAGGTCCGCGGCACCCGGACCGATGAGGACGGGACACGCCCGGAACGACGAGAGGCCCCCGGGACGTCCCGGGGGCCTCTCGTCTCGACCTGTGCGCCCGAAGGGATTCGAACCCCTAACCTTCTGATCCGTAGTCAGATGCTCTATCCGTTGAGCTACGGGCGCGTCCAGCGCGCCGTGGCGTGCTGACTGGACCTACTGTAGCGGGCTTCGGCCGCGCTCACCAATCGGCTGCCGCGCAACGGATGACGTCGCCCTGCGGCGATGGACCCGGCGGTGCCGGGGCGGCCCGGGAACGAGCGAGGGCCCCGGTCGCGTGCTGCGACCGGGGCCCTCGACCCTGGCGGAGGCGGCGGGATTTGAACCCGCGAGGGGGTGTTAGCCCCCAACCCGCTTAGCAGGCGGGCGCACTAGGCCACTATGCGACGCCTCCAACGCCCAGCAGGCTAGCAGCCCGTGACGTGGCAGCATCACCGGCGATGACCGACGACGCGTCCGACCCCGAGCCGACCCCCGCCCGCGCGCAGCCGACCGGGCCGGGACGGCCCCCCGCGCACCTGCGGCGCCGGGCCGTCGTGGTCGCCGGGTCGGCGGCCCTCGTCGCCGGGGCCGGCGCCGGCACCTGGTGGCTGGTCTCCGGGCGCCACGACCCCGCGGACGGGCTCGGGGCCGCGGCCGACGCGCTGGCCGCGGCGTGGTCCGCCGGCGACCTCGACCGGGTCCGGTTCCGGGCCACCGCCGGCGGTCAGCCGCCCGCGGACGTCGGCGCCGAGTACGCCCGGCTCACCGGTGACCTCGCCCAGCCCCCGCCCGCCGTGTCGGTGACCTCGGTCGCCGTCGCCGAGGACGACCCGCGCTCGGCCACGGCCGCCCTGGAGGTGGTCTTCGACCTCGCGGCCTCCCACGGCGCCCCCGCCGGGGCGAGGTTCGCCTACGCGACGACCGCCCGGTTCGCCCGGGAGCAGGACACCTGGCGACCGCTGTGGGAACCGGCCCTCGTCCACCCCGCCCTCGCGGGGGGTTCGGCGTTCCAGGTCGACCGCACGGTGCCCGCGCGCGCCGACGTCCTCGGCCGCGACGGTTCGCCCCTGGTCACCGCCACCCCCGTGGTGCGGGTCGGGGTGCAGCCCTCGCGCACCGGCGACCCCGTCGCCACGGCGAACGCGCTCGGGGCCGCCCTCGGCGTCGACGCCGCGGCGCTGGCCGCCCGCGTCCAGCAGGCCGCACCCGACGCCTTCGTCGACGTCATCACGTTGCGCCGCAGCGACTACGACGCCCAGCGCGACGTCCTGCAGCCGATCCCCGGCGCCGTCTTCGCCGAGTCCACCCAGCCGCTGGCCCCGACCCGGGGTTTCGCCCGGGCGCTGCTCGGCACGGTCGGGCAGGTGACCGCGGAGGTGGTGCAGGACTCCGGGGGCCGGTACCGGGCTGGGGACCTCGCGGGGTTGTCCGGGCTGCAGCGGACCTGCGACGACCGGCTCGCCGGCCGCGTCGGGATCGCCGTCCAGGCCACGGGCGAGCCCGACGCCGGGTCGGCGGAACTGTTCCGCGTCGCGCCCGCGCCCGGCCTGCCGGTCACCACCGGCCTGGACGCCGCGGTGCAGCGCGCGGCCGACGACACCCTCGCCGCCCGTCCCGACCAGGCCGCGCTCGTCGCCGTGGACGTCGCCACCGGGGCCGTCGTCGCCGCCGCGAACGCCCCCGCCGACGGGGGGGACCTCGCCCTGACCGGACGGTTCCCCCCGGGGTCGACCTTCAAGGTGGTCACGACCCTGGCCCTGCTGCGGCACGGGCTCGACGTCTCCGAGGAGGTGCCGTGCCCGCCGACGTACACCGTCGAGGGCCGCTCGTTCTCGAACTTCGAGGACGAGGCGTTCGGCGACGTGCCCTTCCGCACCGACTTCGCGCGCTCGTGCAACACCGCGTTCGCGAGCCTGAGCCCGCGCCTGGGTGACGACGACCTGCCCGCCGCCGCCGCGGCGCTGGGGGTCGGGGCGCCGTGGGCCACCGGGGTCGACGCGTTCGCGGGCACGGTGCCGCCGGCGCAGTCCGCCGTCGACCTGGCCGCGGCCAGCTTCGGGCAGGGGCGCACGCTCGTGTCCCCGCTGGCGATGGCGACCGCGGCGGCCTCGGTGGCGGCCGGTGAGCTGCGCCGTCCCCAGGTCGTCCTCTACCCCGCCCCCGAGGCGCCCTCGGACCCCGCCGACGCGGCCGAACCGGCTCTGCTCGCCACGATCGGGGAGCTGATGCGCGACGTCGTCACGGGCGGGACCGCCACGGCCCTGGCCGGGGTGCCCGGTGAGCCGGTGCACGCCAAGACCGGGACCGCCGAGCACGGCACCGCCGTGCCGCCGGCCACCCACGCCTGGACGATCGGCTACCAGGGCGGTCTGGCCTTCGCCGTCTTCGTCGCCGGGGGGACCTCCGGGGGTGCCGTCGCGGCCCCGGTCGCCGCCGACTTCCTCTCCCGCCTCGCCGCGGCCGGCGACGAGGCGGGGGACTGAGGCGGGGGACTGAGACGGGGGACTGAGACGGGGGACTGAAGCGGGGGTCTGCCGGACGGCCGTGAAATCTCCACCGGTCGGCGTGGAGGAATTGCCAAGGGCCCCCGCCAGGGGTGAGGATGTTGCGGTACGCCCTGTGGGCTACAGGCGGTCCGGCTCATCCCCCCCGAGCCGGAACCGTGGACGGCCCCCGCTCCCCCCCAGCGGGGGCCGTCTCCCCATCACCCCCCTCCTCGGGTCACCGGTCTCACGTCCGGTCCACGCCGTCCGGCCACAGGTGCCCGCTCCACAGGTGTCCGCTGTCAGGCGCGACCGTGTCGTCCCGGTCTCCACAGCCCCGCTCCGGGGCCCCGGTGTCCACAGCCCGGCTCCCGCCGCCGGACCCCGGTGCCCGCGGCCCGCACGGTGGTCCTCCCCACCCACGCGAGGAGCCACCCGTGCCCGTCCACGACCCCACCCGCCGGCCCGTCCCCCACCCCGCCCGGCGCCCCGACCGACCCCGCGGCCCGGTGCACGGGGGCGGTGAGCGCGGCCGCCGCGGGACCCCGCCGGCCCGGCCCGCCCCGCCGCCGGGCACGGCCGTGCTCGTGACCGGTGAGGAGGAGCTGGCCGCCGCCCTCGTGCGGCTGGCCGTGGCCGCCGGCGCCGACCTGCACCGCGACGACCCCGGGGCCCCGGTCGGCGGAGCCGCCGGGGACGCCGCGCTGGTCCTGGCCGGCGCCGACGCCGACCCCGGCCGGCTGCGCGCGCTGCGGCGGCCCGGGGTGCCGCTCGTGGTCGTCGGCCGCGGTCCGCTGGACCCGTCGTGGTGGCAGGCCGCGGCCGGGCTGGAGGCCGACCACGCCGTCGTGCTGCCCGAGGCCCAGGACTGGCTGCTGGAACGGCTGTCCGACGTGGCCGACGGCCGCGGCCGGCCCGGGCCGGTGCTCGGGGTCGTCGGCGGGACCGGGGGTGCCGGAGCCAGCGTCCTGGCGGCCGGGCTGGCCCGCGCCCTCGCCGACACCCTCGGCGGCTGCTTCCTGCTGGACGCCGACCCGCGCTCGGGCGGGCTCGACCTGCTCGTCGGCGGTGACGCCCTGCCGGGCCTGCGCTGGGGCGACCTCACCGGCGTCACGGGACGCCTCGGCCCGCACGTGCTCCGCTCCGCGGTCCACCTCGGGGCCGGCCTGCACGTCCTGCCCGCCGACCGTCGCGGCGGGCCCGGCCCGGACCCGGTCGCGGTCTGGACGGTGCTGGAGGCGGCCCGCCGCACCTTCGCGGCCACGGTCGTGGACCTGCCCCGCGGCGGCCTGGGTGGGCTCGGGCCCGTCCTGGGGGCGTGCGACGACCTGCTCGTCGTGGCCCCCGGCACCACCCGGGGAGCGGCGGCCGCGTGCGTCGTGCTCGACGAGCTGCGGGCGGCCGGGACGGGCACGGCCCGGCTGGTGGTCCGCGACGTCGGCGCGGGCCTGGACGCCGAGGACGTCGCCGACGCCGCCGGCGCCCCGCTGGCCGGGGTCGTGCGACCGGACCGCGACCTGGACGCGGCCCTGGAGCTGGGGGAGGGCGTGCCGGGGGGACGGCGCAGCAGCCTGCGCGTCCTCGCCCTCGCCCTGGCGCGGGACCGGGCCGCGCGCGCCACCGGGCCCGCCGCGGGGGCCCTGCGGTGAGCGCTCTCCCGGTGGGCCGGCACGAGGAGGGGTTCGCGGGCGTCGTCGAGGCCGTGCGCGAGCGCCTGGCGCGCACCGGCACCGCCCCCGACCCGCCCGCCGTGGCGGCGGCCGCCCGCGCCGAGGGGGTCGTGCTCGGCGCCACCGACCTGCTGGCCCTGCTGGACGGGGTCGGCGCCGCGCTCCTGGGGGCGGGCCGGTTGCAGCCGCTGCTGGAGGTGCCCGGCACCACCGACGTGCTCGTCAACGGCGGCGGCGCGGTCTGGGTCGACGACGGGGCGGGGCTGCGGCGCGCCGAGGTGTCCCTGGCCGGTGAGGACGAGGTGCGGCCCCTGGCCGTGCGGCTGGCCGCGGGGGCCGGGCGCCGCCTGGACGAGGCCAGCCCCTACGTCGACGCCCGGCTGCCCGACGGGACGCGCCTGCACGCGGTCCTGCCGCCGCTGGCCCCCGACGGCACGCACCTGAGCCTGCGCGTGCCCGCCGTGCGGCGCCTGGGGTTCGCGGAGCTGGAAGGCTCCGGCGCGGTCCCGGCGGGGCTGGGACCGGTGCTGCGGGCGGTCGTGGCCCAGCGGCTGTCCCTGCTCGTCAGCGGCGGCACCGGCAGCGGCAAGACGACGGTGCTGCAGGCCCTGCTGGGCCTCGTCCCGGCCCACGAGCGGATCGTCCTGGTCGAGGACGCGGGGGAGCTGCGCCCCGAGCACCCGCACGTCGTGCGCCTGGAGGCGCGCCACGGCAACGTCGAGGGGCGCGGCGCGGTCGGCCTGGACGACCTCGTCCGGCAGGCCCTGCGGATGCGCCCGGACCGCCTCGTGGTCGGGGAGTGCCGCGGCGCGGAGGTGCGCGACCTGCTCGCGGCCCTGAACACCGGCCACGCCGGGGGAGCGGGCACCCTGCACGCCAACACCGCCGCCGACGTGCCCGTGCGCCTGCACGCCCTCGCGGCGACGGCCGGTGTCGCCCCGGCCGTCGTGGACGCCCAGCTGCGCGCCGGGGTCGACGTCGTCGTGCACGTCGAGCGGAGCGCGGGGGTCCGCGGGGTCGCGCAGGTCGCCGTGGTCGACGCCGAGGGCGAGCGCGCCGTCGTCGTGCCGGCCCTGGTGCGCACCGACCGGGGCCTGCGGCGCGCCCCGGGGTTCGGGCGGCTGCGCGAACGCCTGGGACCCGGCCCCCTCGCCCACCTCGAGGGGGTGCCCGCGTGAGCGCGGCGGGTGCGGCCTGCCCGCTGCTGGTCGCCGGGTTGCTGCTCGCCGCGGGCGTGCTGCGCCCCGGGCGCTCGCCCGTCGGGGCCCCGCCCGCCACCGGCCGGGCCCGCCGGACCCGACCCCGGTGGGCCCGGCGCCGCGGCCACGGCGGGCCGGCTCCCGTCCCGGAGCTGGCCGCCGCCCGCAGCGCCGAGCAGGTCGCCGCCCTGCTGCGGGCCGGGGTGGCCCCCGCCACGGCGTGGGCCGTGGTGGACGAGGGGGTGCGGGCCGGCGGCGGGACCGGTGGCGGGACCGGTGGTGGGGCCGGTGGTGGGGACCCGGTGCGCGTCGTCCGCGTCGTGCGCCGGCTCGTCACCACGACCGGGGCCCCGGCGGCCGGGGCGCTGGAGGCCTGCGCGGCCGGTCTGCGGGCCCAGGCGGAGGCCGCCGCGGCCGTGCGCACCGCGCTGGCCGGGGCGCGGGTCAGCGCCCGCACGGTCTCCGCGCTGCCGCTGCTCGGCCTGGTGCTCGGGGCGGTCCTGGGGGCCCGTCCCTGGGAGGTCCTGCTGACGTCGGGCGCCGGCCGCGGCTGCGCCCTGGCCGGGGTCGTGCTGCTCGTGCTCGGGCACCGGTGGAGCGCCCGGCTGGTGCACCGCGCCGAACGGGTCGGACGGTGAGCGGGGGCCGGACGTGAGCGGGGGCCGGACGTGAGCGGGGTCGTGGCCGGCCTGGGGCCCCAGGGGGCCTGCGTGGTCGTGGCGGTCCTGCTGGCCGCGGCCGTCCTCGTCCCGGGCGGGGGTGCCGGGGGTGCCGGGGGTCCGGCCGGCCGGGGACGCGGTGCCGCCGGGCGAGCACCGGGACCGGTCCTGCGCCGGGTCCGGGCCCGGGTGCGCGCCCCCGACCCCGCGCAGGCCGCACCGGTCGCCGACGCGGCGCTCGTGGCGGACCTGCTGGCCACCGCCGTCACCGCCGGGTTGCCGCCCGGACGCGCCCTCGCGGCCGTCCTCGACGCCCTCGGGGCGGAGGGGTTCGCCGCCGAACCCGTCCTGCAGCGCGCCGCGGCGCGGTTGTCGTGGGGGTCGGGCCACGACGGTCCCGGGCAGGTGTTCGCCGAGGACCCCGGCCGCTGGGACGACGTGGCCGACCCGTTGCTGCTCTCGGCCCGCACCGGGGCCCCCGTCGCCGACCTCCTGCGGTCGGCGGCGGCCTCGGGTCGGGACCGGCGGCGGTGGGAGGCGCAGGCCGCGGCGGCCCGGTTGTCGGCCTCCCTCGTCCTGCCGCTGGGGGTGTGCACGCTGCCCGCGTTCCTGCTGCTCGGCGTCGTCCCGGTCGTCCTCAGCCTGGCCGGGGACGTGCTCGGGTGACGCCGCGGTCTCCACAGGGCCCGATCGGGCCGGCCCCGTCCACAGACCGGCCGCACCCGGTCCCGACGAACCCCGGTGGTGGTGAGAGTGGTTGCGCGCCGGGGTTTCCCGGTGGTCGAGCCAGGAGGAGGAACGGTGCGCGGACACGAGGACGGCACGGGGACGACGGTGCGGACCGGACCCGGTGGGGAACCGGGGGAACCGGGGGAACCGGGGGAACTGGAGGAACCCGGGGAACGGGAGGAACCCGGGGAACCGCCGGCGGGAGCGCAGGGGACCGGGGGAACCCCCGAACCCCCGGACGCGGGGATGGCGACCGCCGAGTACGCGATGGCGACGCTGGCCGCGTGCGGTTTCGCGGGCCTGCTCATCGCGGTGCTGCGCAGCGACGAGGTGCGGGCGATGCTCCTCGGCGTCGTCCGGCAGGCGCTGACGCTGGGGTGACCCGCCCGCGATCCCGCCGGGGCCGGGCGGACACGGGGTCGGTGACGGCGGAGTTCGCGCTCCTGCTGCCCGCCGTCGTCGTGCTGCTGGCCCTGGCCCTGGGCGCGGTCCGGGTCGCGGTGGCGCAGGTCCAGTGCGTCGACGCCGCCCGGGCCGCGGCCCGCGCCGCCGCGCGCGGCGAGCCCGCCGAGGTCGTGCTCCGGGTCGCCCGCGCGGCCGCCCCCGAGGGGGCGGGCGTCCGGGTCGGTGCGGCGGCCGAGGGGGGAGCGGGCGTGCGGACGGTCCGCGTCGAGGTCAGTTCCCCGCAGGCGCTGGCCGGACCGCTCGGCGGGACGGTCCTGGCCCGCGCCGCGGCGACGGCGGCGGTGGAGGCCCCGTGAGGCGGCCCCGCCGGGCGGGACGGGAGGAGGGGTCCGGGGCCGTGGTGGCCGTCGGGACGTGCGCGGCGCTGCTGTCGCTGCTGCTCCTGGTGCTCGCCCTGGCCGCCGCCGTCCTGGCCCGGCACCGCGCCGAGGCCGCGGCCGACCTCGCGGCGCTCGCCGGTGCCGACGTCGTGGTGGGGCGGGCCCCCGGGGACCCGTGCGCGCGGGCCGCGGTGCTCGTGCGCGCCCACGGCGCGGTCCCGGTGGCCTGCGCGGTCGGGGCGGACGGGGCCGTGACGGTGACGGCCGCGGTCCGGCCGGCCGGGGTGGCCGGTCTGCTCGGGCCGGCCCGGGCCACGGCCCGCGCCGGTCAGGCCCCGCCGGGTGGGGCCTGACCGGCCGCGGGGGGAGCGGGGTGAGCCCGCCCGGCCCCGGGCGGGCCGTCGGGCGGGCCGTCGGGCGGGCCGTGGAGCAGGGCGTGGAGCAGGATGTCGAGCACCGCCACGGCGCCGGCCTTGTCGAGGGGCTCGTTGCCGTTGCCGCACTTGGGGGACTGCACGCAGGCGGGGCACCCGTCCTCGCAGGGGCACGCGCGCACGGCGTCCCGGGTCGCGATCGCCCACTGCGCGAAGCGCTCGTGACCGCGGTCGGCGAACCCGGCACCGCCGGGGACGGCGTCGTGGACGACGACGGTCGGGCGACCGGTGTCGGGGTGGGAGGCGGTGGACAGGCCCCCGAGGTCCCAGCGGTCGCACGTCGCCAGCAGCGGCAGCAGGCCGATGGCGGCGTGCTCGGCGGCGTGCAGCGCCCCGGGCAGCCGGGTGACGTCGCCCAGGACGGCCTCGGCGGCGTCCACGTCGAGCGTCCACCACACGGCCCGGGTGCGCAGCCGGCGCTCGGGCAGGTCCAGCGGCTGCTCGGACAGGACCGTCCCGGTCCCCGTGCGGCGGCGCAGGAACCCCGTGACGCGGCTGGTCACCTCCACCACCCCGGCGGACACCGTGACGGGCCCGGTGGTGCGGGTGCCGTCGACGCCGAGGATCCGCACGTCGGAGTCCGAGCGGGCGTGGGTGGTGTACCCGGGGTCGGGTTCGCGGTGGACGACGGCGACGGAGTCCTCCAGGTCGAGGCGGTCGACGAGGTAGGTGCGGCCCTGGTGCACGTGGACCGCGCCCTCGTGGACGGTGGAGTCGGCCGAGGACGCCTCGACCGTGCCGAGGATGCGGCCGGTGACGTCCTCGACGATCCGGACGCTGCCACCGGCCCCGCGCAGGTCGGTGAGGTCGACGGCGCGGTCGCGGCGGGTCCAGTACCAGCCGTTCGCCCTGCGCCGCAGCAGACCCCGCTGCACGAGGAGGTCGACCACGTCGGCGCCGACCGGGCCGAACAGGTCGAGGTCGGCGTCGGTGAGCGGCAGTTCCTGCGCCGCGGCGGCCAGGTGCGGGGCGAGCACGTAGACGTTGTCGGGGTCCAGGACGGTGGCCTCGACCCCGGCGCCGAACAGCGCCTCGGGGTGGTGGACGAGGTAGGTGTCCAGCGGGTCGTCGCGCGCGACGAAGACGCCGAGCGCCGGGGCGCCGCGCCGCCCGGCCCGGCCGATCTGCTGCCAGAAGGAGGCCCGGGTCCCCGGCCACCCGGCGACGAGCACGGCGTCCAGGCCGGCGACGTCCACCCCCAGTTCCAGGGCGTTGGTCGTGGCCATCCCCACGACCCGGCCCGAGCGCAGCCCCTCCTCCAGCACCCGGCGGTCCTCGGGCAGGTACCCGCCCCGGTAGGCCAGGACCCGCCCGGGGAGGTCCTCGTCGACGTCGGCCAGGCGCCGGCGGGCCCCGGCGGCCACGGACTCCGCACCGGTGCGGCTGCGGACGAAGGCGAGGGTCCGCACCCCGTCCAGGACGAGGTCGCCCAGCAGGTCCGAGGCCTCGGCCGTGGCGGTGCGCCGCTCCGGGTGCGCACCCGGACCCGCCGCGGGGTCGGGTCCCCCCGGGCGCGGTGGCGGTTCCCACAGCGCGACCGAGACGGCCGGCCGGGCCGAGGTGTCCTCGGTGACGGCGTGCACGTCCAGGCCGGTGAGCCGGCGCGCGGTCGTGGCCGGGTCGGCCACGGTGGCCGAGGCCAGCACGAACACCGGCTCGGAGCCGTAGCGGGCGGCCAGGCGCCGCAGCCGGCGCAGCACGGCCGCCGCGTGCGAGCCGAACACGCCCCGGTAGGTGTGCAGCTCGTCGACCACGACGTAGCGCAGCCGGCGCAGGAAGCTCGCCCAGTGCTCGTGGCCGGGCAGGACCGAGCGGTGGAGCATGTCGACGTTGGTCAGGACGAGACCGGCGTGCTCGCGGATCCAGCGCCGCACCTCCGGCGGGGTGTCGCCGTCGTAGGTGCTGGTCACGGGCCGGGACAGGCCCAGCCCGCGCAGCCGGGCGTCCTGGTCGGCGGCCAGGGCCTTGGTCGGGGACAGGTACAGGGCGGTGGCGCCCTTGCCGTTGGGGGAGGTCAGCGCGCTCTCGCGCAGGGCGGTGAGGACGGGCAGCTGGTAGGCCAGCGACTTGCCGGACGCGGTGCCCGCCGACAGCACGGTGGAGCGGCCGGCGCGCACGGCCTCGGCGGCCTGCACCTGGTGGCGCCACGGCAGGCCCCCCGTGCCCCGTTCGAGGGCGGCGACGACCTCGGGGTCGGCCCAGTCCGGCCACGGCACCCGCACCCCCGGCCGCGCCGCGAGCCGTTCGACGTGGCGCACGCGGTCGGCGCGCAGACCGGCGTCGAGCAGCCGCTGCCAGCGGGGGGCGCCCCCGCCGGGACCCCCCGCGTTCCCCCCGACGTCCACACCCGCCAGTGTCCCCCCTCCCGGTGCCCCGTCCGGTGTCCCGCCCGGTGCCCCGGGCGGGAGCTGCCGGGCGCCGTCGAGGGGGCCGGACGCGCCTTGGGCGGGCCACTCACGCAGCGTGGTGGTTGAATGCCGGGGAGGGCGCAGCGGTGCCCTCGCAGAGCACTGCACACACCTGCGCGCACCCGCGCGCAGCAGACCAGCAGCGAGGAGGGGTCCTAGTGGACCTGTCGGTGACCAGCCGCGAGGAGAGCGGCCGGACCGTCGTCGAGGTGTCCGGCGAGATCGACGTCTACACGGCGCCGACCCTGCGCGAACGGCTCAACGAACTCGTGGGTGCCGGGCACCACCACCTGGTCGTGGACATGGAGGGCGTCGAGTTCCTCGACTCCACCGGTCTGGGTGTCCTCGTCGGCGGTCTCAAGCGCGTCCGTTCCCACGACGGCTCGCTGCACCTGGTGTGCCAGCGCGAGAAGATCCTCAAGGTCTTCCGCATCACCGGTCTGACCAAGGTGTTCCCGATCCACGACACGGTGGCCGACGCGATCGCCGCCTCCGCGTCCTCGGACGAGGCCAGCGCCTCCTCCTGAGCCCGCCCGGGACCAGCCGGTCCCGCCCCCGATCCACCAGGGAGCACCCCGACCGTGCCCACCGTGACCTTGCGCTTCTCCCCGATGGCCGAGCACGTGCGCACCGCGCGGCTCGTGGCCGTCTCGGTGGCACGGCGGGCCGGTTTCGGTGAGGACCAGCTCGACGAGATCCGCATCGCGATCGGCGAGGCGTGCGCGCGGGCCGTGGCCGGCGGGGTCCTCGCGTCCCCGGCCGGCCCACCGGTCTCCCTGGTCGACATGCGCCTGAGCGACGACGAGGACCGGCTCGACGTCACGGTCAGCCGGTGCGGTCCCGATGGCGGGCCCGTCCCGGACGGGCCCGGGGCCCTCGCCAGTGCCGACCCGCTGTCCCTGGCCCTCATGGCCGGGATGGCCGATTCCAGCGCCGAGACGAGTTCGGCCGGCGGGGTCACGTTGTCGTGGCACCTGCAGCCGGGGACCTCCGACGTGCGCGCCTTCTGAGGCGTCACCCCTCCTCTCCACACCCTCCTCTCCACGTCCTCCTCTCCCCACCGGTCCCACCGCCGGTCGGGTCCGTAGCACTCCAGCGACGGCTGTCCTACGCTGCGTACGGAGGTCAGCACACGTCGAGGAGGACGGATGCCCGTGCCCGAGGACCTGTCGAGTTCCGCCCAGGGGATCGCGGTGGCCGTCGCGGTCGTCTCGCTGCTGGCCCTAGCCGCCGCGTTCGTGTTCCGACGACAGGTGCTCGCCGCGGGTGAGGGCACCGAACGGATGCGGTCCATCGCCGGGGCCGTGCAGAGCGGGGCCGCCGCCTACCTGCGCCGCCAGTTCCGCACCCTCGCGTGGTTCGCCGTCGCCGTCGTCCTGCTGCTGCTCGCGCTGCCGGCCGAGGGCTGGGACCTGCGGGCCGCGCGCAGCGTCGCGTTCCTCGTCGGGGCCGGGTTCTCCGCCGCCATCGGCTACCTCGGGATGTCGCTGGCGGTGCGGGCGAACCTGCGGGTCGCCGCGGCGGCGCGACAGCCCGCGGGGGGCCGGGAGGAGGGCATGCGGATCGCGTTCCGGACCGGCGGGGTCGTCGGCATGACGACCGTGGGCCTGGGGTTGCTGGGCGCGTCGGTCGCCGTCGTCGTGTTCGGGCGCGAGGCCCCCACCGTGCTGGAGGGTTTCGGCTTCGGCGCGGCGCTGCTGGCGATGTTCATGCGCGTCGGCGGCGGCATCTTCACCAAGGCCGCCGACGTGGGCGCCGACCTCGTCGGCAAGATCGAGCAGGGCATCCCCGAGGACGACCCGCGCAACCCCGCGACCATCGCGGACAACGTGGGGGACAACGTCGGGGACTGCGCGGGCATGGCCGCCGACCTGTTCGAGTCCTACGCCGTGACGATCGTCGCGGCCGTCATCCTCGGCAGCGCGGCCATCGGGGAGGACGGGCTCGTCCTGCCGCTGCTCGTCCCGGCCATCGGTGCGATCACGGCCGCCCTCGGGGTCGTGCTCGTGCGGGCCCGTTCCGGGGTCAGCGGGCTGACGTCCATCCAGAACGGGTTCTACCTCTCGGCCGCCATCGCGCTCGTGGGGACGGCCGTGGCCTGCTTCGCGTTCCTGCCGTCCACGTTCGCCGGGTTCGACGGGGCCGCCGCGACGGTCGCCCCCCTCAACGGCGACCCGCGGCTCATCGCGTTCGCGGCGGTGTTCCTCGGGATCCTGCTGGCCGTCCTCATCCTGTTCATCACCGGCCACTACACGAGCACCGAGGCCCGGCCCACGCGCGACGTCGCGGGGGCCTCGGTGACCGGCCCGGCGACGGTGGTGCTGTCCGGGATCGGCCTGGGCCTGGAATCGGCCGTCTACACGACGATCGTCATCGCCGGCGCGGTGTTCCTGGCGTTCGTGCTCGCCGGTGGGGTGCTCGCGCTGGCCATGTTCCTCATCGCCCTCGCCGGCTGCGGGTTGCTCACCACCGTCGGCGTCATCGTCGCCATGGACACCTTCGGGCCCGTCAGCGACAACGCCCAGGGCATCGCCGAGATGAGCGGGGACGTCGACGGGGAGGGCGCGGCCGTCCTCACCGAGCTCGACGCCGTGGGGAACACCACCAAGGCCGTGACCAAGGGCATCGCGATCGCGACGGCCGTCCTGGCCGCCACGGCCCTGTTCGGTTCCTACCAGAACGCGGTCACCGACCGGATCCAGCAGGTGGCGGTGGGGCTGGAACGGCCCTCGGCCTACGTGCTCGCGACGCTGGGCGACTTCCAGATCTCCACGCCCACCACGCTCGTGGGGGTCCTGCTCGGGGCGGCGGTGGTGTTCCTGTTCTCCGGCCTGGCCGTCAACGCCGTGGGCCGCTCGGCCGGGGCCGTCGTCCTGGAGGTGCGCCGGCAGTTCGCCGAGCACCCCGGGATCATGGACGGGTCCGAGGAACCCGACCACGGCCGCGTCGTGGACCTGTGCACGCGCGACGCGCTGCGCGAACTGGCCACGCCCGGTCTGCTCGCCGCGTTCGCCCCCCTGGCCGTCGGGTTCGGCCTGGGCGTCGCGCCGCTGGCCGGTTTCCTCGGCGGGGCGATCGGCGCCGGGGTCCTCATGGCCGTGTTCCTGGCCAACGCCGGCGGGGCGTGGGACAACGCCAAGAAGCTCGTCGAGGACGGGGCGCACGGCGGCAAGGGGTCCTCGGCGCACGCGGCCACGGTCATCGGCGACACCGTCGGCGACCCGTTCAAGGACACCGCCGGCCCGGCCATCAACCCGCTCATCAAGGTGATGAACCTCGTGGCGCTGCTCGTCGCGCCGGCCGTGGTGACGCTGTCGATCGGCCCGGACGCGAACCCGTGGCTGCGGTACGGCATCGCGGGCGTGGCCACCGTCGTCATCGTCGTGGCGGTCGT
Source organism: Kineococcus halophytocola (assembly GCF_041276425.1). Lineage (NCBI taxonomy): Bacteria > Bacillati > Actinomycetota > Actinomycetes > Kineosporiales > Kineosporiaceae > Kineococcus > Kineococcus halophytocola. The sequence goes on from NZ_JBGFTU010000012.1 coordinate 122,506, forward strand.
CGTCAGCAAGAACCGCCGCGTCGACATGGCGGCCCCGACGTCGGGGGCCGACGGGGTGGACCTGCGGGCGGAGGGGGTCGAGCGGCTGCCCTGACGTGGGGCAGACTCGGCGCACGTGACGCCCCCCGCCCAGAACCCTGGCCCCGCCGAGAACCCCGCGCCCGCCGGTCCGCTCGAACTCCTCGCGGGGTTGCGCGCGGATCTGCACGCGGCGGACTACACCGTCGACGGGGTCGCCGCCCTCGTCGGCGACGTCGCCTCGGCGGCCCTGGACCGCGAGCAGCCGCTGCCCGCGCTGCGCGCGACGGACGGCTCGCGCGAGCCCGCCGCCGTCCTGCTGCGGTGCGCGACGCTCGGCCGGACCGTCACCCGCGCCGAGCTGGACGCGGCCCTGCCCCGCACCGGCACCGCCGGGGCCGTGGCCCTCGGGCTCGTGGCCGCGGCCGGGCAGGGCCCCGACGACGAGGTCCGTCCCCTGGTGGACCTGCGGCCCTACTCCGTCGACGACGCCGCCGGGGCGGCGCAGTGGTGGCTGGTCTCCGACCTCGGCGAGCTCGCCACCGGCGAGGCGCTGTCCGCCGACCACGTCCTCGGCGTGGGCGGGGCGTCCCTGACGCTGGCCTCGGCGACCGTGCGCACCCCCGTCGACCGCGTCCTCGACGTCGGCACCGGCTGCGGCATCCAGGCCCTGCACGCCTCCCGGCACGCCCGGCGCGTCACGGCCACCGACACCTCCGAGCGGGCCCTGGACCTCGCGGCCGTCAACGCCGCCCTCAACGAGGTCTCCCTGGACCTGCGGCACGGCTCGCTGTTCGAGCCCGTCCGCGACGGCGAGCGGTTCGACCTCGTCGTGTCCAACCCGCCGTTCGTCATCACCCCGCGCACGTCGGCCGTGCCCACGTACGAGTACCGCGACGGCGGGATGCCCGGGGACTCCCTCGTCGCCCGCCTCGTCGGGGAGGTCGGCTCGGTGCTGGCGCCCGGCGGCGTCGCGCAGCTGCTGGGGAACTGGGAGCTGCACGAGGGGCAGAGCTGGTCGCAGCGGCTGGAGTCCTGGCTGGAGGGCACCGGCCTGGACGCCTGGGTCGTCCAGCGCGAGGTCGCCGACCCCGCGCTGTACGCCGAGACGTGGATCCGCGACGGCGGGCAGAAGGCCGGGCCCCGCTTCGACGAGCTCTACACCGCGTGGCTGGACGACTTCGCCGCGCGCGGGGTGACCGGCGTCGGCTTCGGCGTCGTGACGCTGCGCCGCCCGCAGGGTCCGGGGACGCCGCTGCGCCGCTTCGAGGAGAACCTCGCCGCCCTGGAGGACCCGCTGGGGGAGGTCCTCGCCCGCGGGCTGGCCACCCACGACCGCCTCACCGGGGTGGACGACCTGGGCGACCTGACGGTCACCGTCGCACCCGACGTCACCGACGAGCGCTTCCACAGCCCCGGCGACCCGGACCCCCGCATCGTCCTGCTGCGCCAGGGCGGCGGGCTGCGCCGCGTCGCGCAGGTCGACGGCGACCTCGCCGGCCTCGTCGGGGCGTGCGACGGGGAGCTGACCCTGGGCCAGATCACCGCGGGGCTCGCGGTGCTGGGGGAGGAGGCCGTGGGGGACGTGCGGACCCGGCTGTACCCGCGGGTGCGCTCGCTCCTGGAGGACGGGTTCCTCCTGCTCCCCTGACCCCGCGCGACCGCCGCCGCCTGGGGAACGCCTCGTTGTCCGGCGCCAGGGCGCCGGCTCCATCCTCGAGGTCGATCATCGACCTCGAGGAGGCAACGAGGCGTTCCCCGGCCCCGCGCGGGGGTGACGCCGAGTGCTGACGGCGGACCCTCGGCGACCCACCGGTTGCGTGCCGCGGACCGCGCCGTGGCACATTGGCAGCGCACGTCCAGAGCAGCCCCGGGTGTGCGCAGGGTGCACCCCGCGTCGCCGCGACGTGCGAGAGTGCACAGCGGGACGTGCCCGGCGGTGACCGCGGCCGGCGTCCTGCGGCGGACAGCGAGTCGAAGGTGAGAGGCAGGACCAGTGGCGGGCAAGTCCCAGGCAACGAAGTCGTCCGGTGACGGACTGCGCCGGCTGGTGATCGTCGAGTCGCCGGGGAAGATCGACAAGATCGCCAGCTACCTCGGCCCCGGGTACCAGGTCGAGGCCAGCTACGGCCACATCCGCGACCTGCCCCAGCCCTCCCAGCTGCCCGAGGACATGAAGAAGGGCCCGTTCGGCAAGTTCGCGGTCGACGTCGAGCACGGCTTCGAGCCGTACTACGTCGTCGACGGGGACAAGAAGAAGCGGGTCTCCGAGCTCAAGCGGGCCCTGAAGGACGCCGACGAGCTCATCCTCGCCACCGACCGCGACCGCGAGGGCGAGGCCATCGCCTGGCACCTCGTGCAGGCGCTCGAACCGCGCGTGCCCTACCGCCGGATGGTCTTCGGCGACGTCACCCGCGAGACGATCCAGCAGGCGATCGGAGACCTGCGCGACATCGACGACCGGATGGTCGACGCGCAGGAGACGCGGCGCATCCTCGACCGCCTCTACGGCTACGAGCTGTCCCCGGTGCTGTGGCGCAAGGTCCGCGCGGGCCTGTCCGCCGGCCGCGTGCAGTCCGTCGCCACCCGGCTGTGCGTCGAGCGCGAGCGCGAGCGGATGGCGTTCGTCGCCGCCGGCTACGCCGACATCACCGGCACCTTCCAGCCCGAGGGCGACTCGGCGTTCAGCGCCAAGCTGTCCAGCGTCGAGGGCCGGCGCGTGGCCAGCGGCCGCGACTTCGCCGACGACGGCACCCTGAAGTCGAAGAACGTCGCCCACCTCGACGTGGCCGCGGCCGAGGCCATCGTCGCCGGGCTCGCGCAGTCGCAGTTCGCCGTCCGCGGGGTGGAGGAGAAGCCGTACACCCGGCGCCCGGCCGCGCCGTTCATCACCTCCACGCTGCAGCAGGAGGCCTCCCGCAAGCTGCGCCTGAACGCCCGGCAGACCATGCGCACCGCGCAGGGCCTGTACGAGCGCGGCTACATCACCTACATGCGCACCGACTCCATCCAGCTGTCCTCGCAGGCGCTGGCCGCGGCCCGGGCCCAGGCCCGGGAGCTGTACGGCCCGGAGTACGTGCCGGACTCCCCGCGCAACTACACGTCGAAGTCGAAGAACGCGCAGGAGGGCCACGAGGCCGTCCGCCCGGCGGGGGAGACGTTCCGCACGCCGGCGCAGGTGGCCGGGGAGCTGCGCGGGGACGACTTCCGCCTCTACGACCTCATCTGGAAGCGGACCGTCGCCTCCCAGATGCACGACGCCCGCGGCACGACGGCGACCGTCCGCCTCGGGGCCACCACGGACGACGGCCGCGACGTCGAGTTCTCGGCGTCGGGCACGATCATCACGTTCCGCGGGTTCCTCGCCGCCTACGAGGAGGGCCGCGACGCCACCCGCGACGACGAGAACGCCGGCGACGACGACCGCCGGCTGCCGCAGGTCACCGCCGGCGACCCGCTGACGGCCCGCGACCTGGCCGCCGACGGGCACGAGACGTCCCCGCCCGCCCGGTACACCGAGGCCAGCCTCATCAAGACGCTGGAGGAGAAGGAGATCGGGCGTCCCTCGACGTTCCAGTCGATCATCTCCACCATCGTCGACCGCGGGTACGTCTGGTACAAGGGCTCGGCCCTCGTCCCGAGCTGGCTCGCGTTCGCGGTGACGCGGCTGCTGGAGGAGCACTTCCCCAAGCTCGTCGACTACGAGTTCACCGCCGAGATGGAGAACGACCTCGACGCGATCTCCCGCGGTGAGGCCCAGCGCGTGGACTGGCTGACGACGTTCTACTTCGGCGCCGACGGCCCGGCGAACGGGTCGGTCGCGGTCGACGCCCCGCGCCCGGACGGTGCGGGGGACGGGGCGAGCGCCGAGCTCGACGGCATCAAGGGCCTGGCCGACGACCTCGGCGCGATCGACGCTCGGGAGATCTCCACCGTCCCGATCGGCGAGGGCGTCGTCCTGCGCGTGGGCCGCTACGGCCCGTACCTGGAGGGCCCGGACCGCGAGACCGGCGAGCTGCTCAAGGCCTCCGTCCCCGAGGACGTCGCGCCCGACGAGATGACCGTCGAGAAGGCCTACGAGCTGCTGACGACGCAGTCCGAGGGCGACAACGTCCTCGGGCAGGACCCCGAGACGGGACGCACGATCGTGGCCCGCGTCGGGCGCTACGGGCCGTACGTCACCGAGCTCATCGAGGACGACGCGCCGGCGACCGCCGTGCAGGAGCGTGCCGAGCAGGCCGCGCCGAAGAAGCGGGCGGCCAAGAAGGCCGCGAAGGTCAAGCCGCGCACCGGCTCGCTGTTCAAGGACATGTCGGTCGAGACCGTCACCCTGGAGCAGGCCCTGCAGCTGCTGTCGCTGCCGCGCGTCGTCGGTGCCGACCCCGAGACCGGGGACGAGATCACCGCGCAGAACGGCCGCTACGGCCCGTACCTGAAGAAGGGCACGGACTCGCGCTCGCTGGAGTCCGAGGACCAGATCTTCTCCATCACGCTGCCCGAGGTGCTGGCGATCTACGCCCAGCCCAAGACGCGGCGCGGCCAGGTCGCCAAGCCGCCGCTGAAGGAGCTCGGGCCCGACCCCGAGTCCGGTCAGCCGATCGTCGTCAAGGACGGCCGCTTCGGCCCGTACGCGACCGACGGCACGACGAACGCCACGCTGCGCAAGGACGACGACCCCGAGACGATCACGCTGGAGCGGGCGGCCGAGCTGCTGGCCGACAAGCGCGCCCGGGGGCCGGTGAAGAAGACGGCGAAGAAGGCCGCCGCCAAGAAGACGACGGCCAAGAAGACGGCCGCGAAGAAGACCGCGGCGAAGAAGACGGCGGCCCCCGCGCAGTCGTGACGCCCCCTCTCCACAGGCCCGCCGCGCACGCGGCGGGCCCGTCGGGGGGGACCTCTACCCTGGCGTCGTGACCGCCCCGGCAGCTCCCGACCACGACGTGCGGGCCCTGCTGCGCGACCACCCCGACTTCCGCCGCATGTGGCTCTCGCTCATGCTCTCCAGCTTCGGGGACTGGCTGGGGATGCTCGCCAAGCTGGGGACGGCGGCGGGGCTGACGGTGGGGAACGCCACCCAGACGTCCGTGGCGGTCTCGACCGTCTTCATCCTCCAGCTCGCCCCGGCCGCCCTCCTGGGACCCCTCGCGGGGGCGCTGGCCGACCGCCTGGACCGGCGGCTGACGATGGTCGTCGGCGACCTGCTGCGGTTCGCGCTGTTCGTCTCGATCCCCCTGGCCGGCAGCCTCACCTGGCTGTTCGTCGCCACGCTGCTCATCGAGCTGGTGACCCTGTTCTGGGGCCCGGCCAAGGACGCGACCGTCCCCAACCTCGTGCCGGCCCGCAAGCTGGAGGTCGCCAACCAGATCAGCCTCGTCGCCACCTACGGCTCGGCGCCGGTGGCCGGGCTGGCCTTCATCCTGCTGACGCTGCTGACCGGCGTGCTCGACGGCCTCCTGCCGTTCCTGCGGGGCGGGCAGTCGGACCTGGCGATGTACGTCAACGCCCTGACCTTCCTCGTCGCCGCGGCCGTCATCTGGCGCCTGGACATCCCCCCGCGCGAGGTCCGTCCCCGCGAGGGCGGGCTGGCCCCGACGCTGGGCCGCGACATCGTCGAGGGCTGGCGCTTCGTCGGGGGCTCACCGCTGCTGCGCGGGCTGGTGTTCGGGATGCTCGTCGCCTTCGCCGCCGGCGGGGTCGTCCTCGGCCTGGGCCGGGCCTTCGTCACCAGCCTGGGAGCGGGGGACCCCGGGTACGGCGTCGTCGTCATGGCCGTCTTCGCCGGGGTCGCCCTCGGGGTCTGGCAGGGCCCGCGCTGGCTGTCCGGCCTCAGCCGCCGCCGCACGTTCGGCCTCGCGCTGTCCCTGGCGGGGGTCTCCCTCGTCCTCGTGGCGGTCGTGGGGAACATCGTCGTCGCGGCCCTGTTCGTCGTGGCCCTGGGCCTGTTCACGGGCCTGGCCTACGTCTCGGCCTACACGCTGCTCGGCCTGGAGGTCGACGACGACGTCCGCGGCCGGACGTTCTCCTTCGTCGGCTCCAGCACCCGCGTCGTCATCATCGCCGTCATGCTCGTGGCCCCCTGGGTGGCGAACGCCCTGGGCGAGCGCACCTTCGCCCCCAGCGAGCACTGGTCGGTCACGTACGCCGGGTCGGCGCTGGCGATGGTCCTGGCCGGGGTCGTCACGGGCGTGGCGGGGATCGTGGCCTTCCGGCAGATGGACGACCGGCGCGGCACCAGCCTGCGCGCCGACCTGGTCCGCGCCGTCGCCCGCCGCACGGCGGTCGAGGACACTGCTCCCGTGCGCACACCCAGCGGCTTCTTCCTGGCCTTCGAGGGCGGGGACGGCTCCGGCAAGACGACCCAGGCCTCGCTGCTGGCGGCGTGGCTGACCGAGCAGGGCCACGAGGCCGTCCTCACGCGCGAACCGGGCGGCACGGCCACCGGCCGCGACCTGCGCGAGGTCCTGCTGTCCCACCGCGCGGACGCCTCCCCGCTGAGCCCGCGGGCCGAGGCGCTGCTGTTCGCCGCCGACCGCGCCCAGCACGTCGCCGAGGTCGTCACGCCCGCGCTGGGCCGGGGCGCCGTCGTCCTCACCGACCGCTACGTCGACTCCTCCCTGGCCTACCAGGGCGCGGGGCGGGACCTGCCCGCCGGTGAGGTGGAGCGGCTCTCGACGTGGGCGACGCAGGGGCTGCTGCCCGACCTCACCGTCGTCCTCGACGTCGACCCCGACACCGCGGCGCAGCGGCGGTCGGGCCGGGCGGCCGAGGACCGGGTGGAGGCCGAGTCGCGTGCCTTCCACGCCCGCGTGCGCGAGCAGTTCCTCTCCCTGGCCGGGCGCGACCCGCGCCGCTACCTCGTCCTGGACGCCACCACGGACCCGCAGACGGTGCACGCGAGGCTGCGGGAGCACCTCGTGCCGCTGCTGCCGGCCCCCACCGGCGCTCCCGACCACGGACCCGACCACGACCGCGTCACCGTCCCCGGGCCGGTCCGGTCGTGAGCGTCTGGGACGACGTCGTCGGCCAGGAACCGGCCGTGCGGGTCCTGGCCCGCGCCGCCACCGCCGCCCGCCACGGCACCCCCGGCATGACGCACGCCTGGCTGCTGACCGGGCCCCCCGGATCGGGCCGCTCGACCGCGGCCCGCGCCTTCGCCGCCGCCCTGGCCTGCCAGGACCCGGCGCAGGTCGGCTGCGGCCGCTGCGGCGGCTGCCGGACGGCGCTGGCCGGGTCCCACGCCGACGTGGTGCTGTTCACCACCGAGCACACGTGGATCCGCCGGGTCGACGTCGAACCCCTCATCGCCACCGCCCAGCGCCGCCCGTCCGTGGCGCGCTGGCGCGTCATCGTCGTCGAGGACGCCGACCGGCTCAACGAGACCTCCGGCAACGTGCTGCTGAAGACCATCGAGGAACCCCCGCCGCAGACGGTGTGGCTGCTGTGCGCGCCCGCCGTCGACGACGTCCTGCCCACGATCCGCTCCCGGGCCCGGCACGTCCCGCTGCGCATCCCGCCCGCCGACGCCGTGGCCGAGCTGCTCGTGCGCCGCGACGGCGTCGACCCCGTCATGGCCGCCTTCGCCGCCCGCGCCGCGCAGTCCCACGTCGGGCTGGCCCGCCGCCTCGCGCGCGACGAGGGGGCCCGCATCCGGCGCCGGGAGGTGCTGCGGCTGCCCCAGCGCGTGCGGGGGGTCGGGGACGCGGTCCTGGCGGCCGGGGAGCTCGTCGACATCGCCGCCGAGGAGGCCGGCGCCTCGACCGTCGAACGCGACGCCCGGGAGAAGGCCGAGCTGCTGCGCGCCCTCGGCGCCGACGGGTCCGCGACCGTCCCGCCCGCCGTGCGGGCCCAGGTGCGCCAGCTGGAGGAGGACCAGAAGCGGCGGGCCCGCCGCCACCAGACCGACGTCCTGGACCGGGCCCTGGTCGACCTGCTCGCCCTGCTGCGCGACGTGCTCGTCGTGCAGGTGGGGGCCCCGGTCGAGCTCGTGAACTCGGACATGACCACCGAGGTGCGGGCCATGGCCGCGGCCGGCCCGCCCGAGGAGACGCTGCGCCGCGCCGACGCCGTGCAGCTCGCCCGGGAACGGCTCGCCCAGAACGTCGCCCCCCTGCTGGCCATCGAGGCGCTGGCCCTGAGCCTGCGGCCCGCGCGCCACGACGGCTGAGGACCGCGGCCCCGTCGTGGTGTCCCGTAGCGTGGGGCGCACCATGCGCTCCCTCGGCCGACCCTCCCGTTCGCGCGCCGCCGTCGGCCTGGCCGCCGCCGCCCTCCTGCTGTCGGGCTGCTCGGCCCTGGACGGGTCCGGCCCCGACCCCGAACCGGTGGGCACCGCCGCCGCGGTCGCGGGCGAGAACGCGACGGACCCGGCCCTGGCCGCCTTCTACGGCCAGCGGCTGCAGTGGGCCGACTGCTCCGGCGGGTTCGAGTGCACCCGCCTGACCGTGCCGGTGGACTACGACCAGCCGGCCGGCCCGACGACCACCCTGGCCGTCGTCCGGCTGCGGACGCAGGCCACCGGCGAGGACCGGCTCGGCTCCCTCGTCCTCAACCCCGGCGGCCCCGGGGCCTCCGGCGTGGAGTACGCCCGGGCCGCGCAGAACGTCGTCTCCCCGGACGTGCGCGACCACTTCGACGTCGTCGGCTTCGACCCGCGCGGGGTGGGGAGCTCGGACCCGTTGCGCTGCCTCACCGACGCCGAGGTCGACGAGTTCCTGGCCACCGACCCCACCCCCGACGACCCCGCCGAGGTGCGGGCGCTGGAGCGGCGGACGAGCGAGCTCGGCCGCGGCTGCGCCGCCTCCGGCCCGCTCGCCGCGCACGTCGACACGCGCTCGGTGGCGCAGGACATGGACGTCCTGCGCGCCGCGCTCGGCGACGACAAGCTCAGCTACCTCGGCAAGAGCTACGGCACCTACCTCGGCGCCTGGTACGCCGAGCAGTTCCCCCAGCGCGTCGGGCGCTTCGTCCTCGACGGGGCCATCGACCCGGCCCTGACGAGCGAGCAGGTCAACGCCGGGCAGGCCGCCGGGTTCGAGGTCGCGCTGCGCTCCTACGTCTCGGCGTGCCTGGCCGGGGACGCCGGGGGGGACGCCTGCCCCCTGACCGGTGGGGTCGACGACGGCGTCGCGCAGGTGCGGGCCCTGCTGGACCGCCTGGACGCGGACCCCCTGCCCACGGGGACCGACCGGCCGCTCGTGCAGGGCCTGGCCTACCTCGGGGTCGCCTACCCGTTGTACTCGGCGTCCCTGTGGCCGCAGTTGTCCGCCGCGCTGACCGCCGCCCAGCGCGGGGACGGGGCGCCCCTGCTCACCCTCGCCGACGCCTACGCCCACCGCGCCCCCGACGGCCGGTACCTCGACAACTCCACCACCGTCATCTACGCCGTCAACTGCCTCGACCGCGACGACGTCCAGACCCGGTCGGAGGTGGCGGACACGGTGCGCGAGTTCGAGCAGCGGTCCCCGACGTTCGGGCCGTTCCTGGCGTGGGGGGCCCTGGCCTGCACCGACTGGCCCATCGACCCCGTCGGGCAGGCCCGTCCCGTCCACGCCGAGGGCGCCGGCCCGATCGTCGTCGTCGGCACCACCCGCGACCCCGCGACCCCGTACGCGTGGGCGCAGGGCCTGGCGGGGCAGCTGTCGTCCGGGCGCCTGCTGACGTACGACGGTGACGGGCACACCGCCTACGCCACCGGCTCGGAGTGCATCGACGACGCCGTGGACACCTACCTGCTCAGCGGCACCGCGCCGGAGGAGGGCACCACCTGCGGCTGAGCGGCCGGGCCGCGCACGTGATCACCGGACGGTGGGGGCCCGGGGACGGCGGTAGCTGCTGCGCACCGCCGGTGACGTCGCGCCGGGCCTCCTGCGCCCGCTCGTCGAGGACGCGCTGCGCCGCGACGGGGCCTGGACCGTGGTGAAGGCAGGGCCGGACGTCCTGTAGGCTCACTGTCCGTGCCCGAGAGGGCGCTGGTACTGCCGCCTTAGCTCAGTCGGCCAGAGCGACGCACTCGTAATGCGTAGGTCCGGGGTTCGATTCCCCGAGGCGGCTCCACCGGAGGGCCCGTCCGATGCGGACGGGCCCTCCGTCGTTCCCGGGGGGCTCGTCGTCGCGACGGGCCGGTCCCACCACCGGTCCGGCGTGGGGCCGGGTGTGGGGCCGGGCCCGCCGGACCGGTGAGGCGAACGCCCCCGGCTGCCATCCTGGTCCCACCGTGCACACCGCCGCCCTCACCTCATCGCTCACCTCATCGCTCACCTCGTCGCTGACCGGCCTGCTCGACCCCACGTCCCACGCCGACCACTGGCTGTGGGCGCTCGCCGTCCTGCTCGCGGCCGTCGTGACGGGGGCGCTGCTGCCGGTCCTGCCGACGGGGGCCGTCGTCGCGGCGATGGCGGCGCTGGGGCACCACCGCTCGTGGCTGTCCCTCGGTGAGGTCGTGCTCGTGGGGGCCGCGGCGGCGTACGCGGCCGACCTCGTCCTCTACACGCTGCTGCTGCGCGGGGCGCACACGCGGGCGGGCCGGCGGCTGCGCCGGCAGGCCGAGGGGCACGGGCACCTCGGGGAGCTGGGGGAGCGGCTGGCCCGGCACGACGTGGGGACGCTCGTGACGTCGCGGCTGCTGCCCGGCGCGCGCGTCCCGGTCATGGCGGCGGCGGCCGCGACGGCCTACCCCGTCGGGCGCTTCGCCGTCGCCAACGCCCTGCCGGCGGCGTGCTGGGCGCTGGCGTACGGCGCGCTGGGGCTGGCCGGGCGCGGGGTCAGCGACTCCCCGTGGGTCTCGGTCGTCGCCGCGGTCGCGTTCGGCGTCCTGGCCTCGGGGGCGGTCAGCCTCGTGCGGCGGTGGCGAGCGCGCTGAGCTCGGTCGCCGGCCGGGGGCGGCCCAGCAGCCAGCCCTGCGCGGCGTCGCACCCCGCCGCCCGCAGGGCGCCGAGCTGGCCGGCCTCCTCCACGCCCTCGGCGACGACGCCGAGGGAGAAGCTGTGCGCGGCCCCGATGAGGAGGCGGACGAGGTCGGCGTGGGCCCGGTCGGGCGAGGCGACGAAGCTGCGGTCGATCTTCAAGACGTCGACGGGCAGCCGGGACAGCTGGCCGATGGAGGTGTAGCCGGTCCCGAAGTCGTCCAGGGCCACCCGCACGCCCAGGGCCCGCAGCGCGCGCAGGTGCTCGCGGGCGGTCGGCTCGTCGACGAGCACGGTCTCGGTGATCTCGACGGTGAGGCGTTCGGGGGCGATGCCCGCCCCGGCGCAGGCGACGGCCACGTCACCCAGCAGCCGCGGCTGAGCCAGGTGCCGGCCCGAGACGTTGACGGCGGCGGTGACGCCGGCGAGCGCCCCGCCCTCGGCGTCCCACGCGGCGAGCTGGGCGGCCGCGGTCGACAGCGCCCACCGGCCCAGGTCGCAGACGAGGTCGGAGCCCTCGGCGACGGGGACGAAGCTGTCCGGCGCGAGCAGTCCCGCGCCGGGCCGGTCCCACCGCACGAGGGCCTCCACGCTGCGCACCGACTCCGTGCGCAGGTCCAGGACGGGCTGGTAGTGCAGGACGAGCTCGCCGCCGTCCAGGCCGGCCCGCAGGGCGCGTTCGAGGTCGGTGCGGTGCGCGATGTCGTGGCGCAGGGCGTCGTCGAAGACCTCCACGGTCCCGCGGCCGGCGGCCTTGGCCCGGTAGGCGGCGGCGTCGGCCTCGCGCAGCAGCCGCTCGGCCGGGCACCCGCCGGGCGGGCTGGTGGCGACGCCCACGCTCGCCCCCACGCGCACGCGGACGCCGGTGCGCCGGCCGGACAGGTCCACGGGCGCGCACACGGCCGCGATGAGCCGCGTCCCGAGGTCGACCAGCCCGCCCTCGTCCTCGACCTGCTCGACCACGACGACGAACTCGTCGCCGCCGAGGCGGGCCACGACGTCCCCGCCGCGCAGGCAGCCGGCCATCCGGGCGCTCACGACGCGCAGCAGCTCGTCGCCGGCGGCGTGGCCGTGGGTGTCGTTGACGGCCTTGAAGTGGTCGAGGTCGACGAACAGCAGCCCGACGCGGCCGTCGTGGCGGGCCATCCGGTGCAGCGCGGCGTCGATGAGCTCGGAGGCCTGGGCGCGGTTGGGCAGCTGGGTGAGGGCGTCGTGGGAGGCCTGGTGGGCCAGGACCTCCTGCAGCTGCTCGCGTTCGCGTAGGGCGCCGACCATCTGCCGGACCGAGGCGTGCACGACCGCTCCCAGCGGCCCGTGCACGGGGCGGGTCACGACGTCGGCGTCCAGGGCGCCGTCGGCGACGGCCTGGGCCTGGTCGCGCACGCGGCGCAGGGTGTCGACGGCGGCGGCCAGCCCGCGCGCGACCGTGCGGACCTCCAGCGGGCCGCCCTCCTCGACGTCGACGAGCTCACCGTCGCTGACGGCGCGCGACTGCTCGGCCAGCCGGCTCAGCGGCAGCGCGATCCAGCGGCGCGTCAGGAGCGCGGCGGCCAGGGTGCCCAGGACGAGGAGCGTGCAGGCCGCGACGAGCACCCACAGGGTCCGGCGGGCGGTCTCGGCCGGTCCCAGGGCCCGCTGCCGCGCCCTCTCGCCGGTGTCGACGACGACTGCCCGCACCGCGGTGTCGCGGGCGCCGTTGGCCGCGGCGAGGCCGACCAGTCCCGGCAGGGGCGGGGTCTGGCCCGTGCGCGCCGCCAGCCGCAGCGGTTCGTCGACGGCGGCGGCGACGGTGCCGGTGGTGGCGCTGCGCCACTGCGCGGCCAGCTCCGGTGAGCCCTGGGACACCACGTCCGCCGACGCCGCGCGGTACCCGCCCCACGCCTGGAGGAAGGCCTCGCGGGTGCTGGTGCGGTCCAGCCCGCTGCCGGCGGAGGCGGCGAAGAACAGCGGCACCTCCACCCCGGCCAGGGCCGAGGCGCGCGAGACGAGTTCGAGGTCGGTCAGCGCCCGGGTGGCCCGGGCGTCCAGCCCCTGCGCGCGGGCCCGTTGCAGCAGGGCGCTCACGCGGCCGGCGAGGTCGGTGCTGACGCGCCGGTAGCCGGCGAAGACGGTGCCGAGGTCGCCGTCGCGGGCGTCGCCGCGCAGCCGCTCGACCGTCACCGCGGCCCGGCGGGCGACGGCGGCGGCCGTGGTGGACTGCGCGTGGCGCACGGCCGCGTCGGTGGCGTCGCGCACGGTGGCCGACTGCCCGGAGAGCGTGGGGCGGGCCAGGGTCGACAGGGTGGCCACGGCCCCTTCGTCCACGCCGACGGAGGCCGCGGTGCGGGGGTCGTCCAGGACGGCCTGGCCCAGGACGGGGACGACCTCGCGGGCGACGGCGGCCCGCAGGGTGTCCAGCGCGACGGCGGCGGCCACGTCGTCGGCGGCCGCGGCGGCGGCCCGGTCGCGTCCGGCTTGCTCGTCCACGGCGTAGGCCATGAGGCCGAGCAGCCCCAGGACCGGGACCAGGACCAGGGCGATGAGGCTGCGGCGCAACGTGCCGGGCTTGCGCCGCCACGTCCGCCCGGGGCTCCGGGGAGGCCGGCGCGGGCGGGCGCGGAACGTCGGCACGCGGACTCCTCGAAGGCAGGGGGTCACCTGTTGGTCACAGGGGGTCACCCAGAGGGTGTCACGTCCGGGTCTCGCTGACGAGGACGGCCGCCCCCGGCAGCTCCGCCGGGGGCAGGTCCGCCGCGGGCACCGGCCGGGCGAACAGGTACCCCTGCGCGGCGTCGCAGGAGGCCGCCAGCAGCGCCGAGAGCTGCCCGTCCTCCTCCACGCCCTCGGCCACGACGCCCAGGGAGAAGCTGTGGGCGGCGCTGATGAGCAGCCGCACGAGGTCGGCGTGGCCGGCCTCGGGGGAGGACACGAAGCTGCGGTCGATCTTCAGGACGTCCACCGGGAGGCGGGAGAGCTGCCCGATGGAGGTGTAGCCCGTCCCGAAGTCGTCGATGGCCACCCGCACGCCCAGCTCGCGCAGCGAGCGCAGGTGCTCCAGGGCGAGCGGCTCGTCGACCAGGACGGTCTCGGTGATCTCCACGGTCAGCCGGGACGGGTCGATCCCGCTGGCGGCCAGGGCGTCGGTGACGTCCTCGAGCAGGTGCGCCTGGGCCAGGTGCCGCCCGGAGATGTTCACGGCGACGGCGAGCCCGCCGCGGTGCCCGCCCTCGGCGTCCCAGCGCACGAGCTGGGCGGTGGCCTCCGCCAGGGCCCACCGGCCCAGGTCGCACACGAGCGAGGACGCCTCGGCCACGGGGATGAACGCGTCCGGCGGCACGAGCCCGTGGCCGGGCCGGACCCAGCGCACGAGCGCCTCCACGCTCCTGGTGCGCCCGGTCCCCAGGTCCAGGACCGGCTGGTAGTACAGGACGAGCTCGCCCGCCTCCAGGCCGTGGCGCAGGGCGGTCTCGAGCTCGGCGCGGGCGTTCAGCTCCGCGCGCAGCTCGTCGTCGAACACCTCCACGACCCCGCGGCCGGCGGCCTTGGCCCGGTAGGCGGCGGCGTCGGCGTCGCGCAGGAGGCGTTCGGCGTCCAGGGCGCCGGGCACGCTGACCGCCACGCCCGCGCTGGCCCCCACCCGCACGTGCTGGGCCTGCGGCAGGCCTGCGAGCGCGGCGGGGGCGCTGAGGGCGGCGATGAGCCGCCCGCCGAGGTCGACCAGGCCCTTCTCGTCCTCCACGCCCTCGACGAGGACGACGAACTCGTCCCCGCCGAGCCGGCACACGACGTCCCCGCCGCGCACGGTCGCGTGCATCCGGGCCGCGACCGTGCGCAGCAGCTCGTCGCCGGCGGCGTGCCCGAAGCTGTCGTTGACGGCCTTGAAGTGGTCCAGGTCCAGGAACAGCAGGCCCACCCGGGCGCCCTGGCGCGCCGCCCGGTGCAGGGCGCGCTCGGTCAGGACGAGGGTCTGGGCGCGGTTGGGCAGCTCGGTCAGGGCGTCGTGGGCGGCCTGGTGGGCGAGGTCGGCCTGCAGCTGCTCGCGCTCGTGGAAGGCGGCCAGGACCTGCGTCACCGAGGCGTGCACGACCTGCCCGAGCGGGCCCGGGACGGGGGTGCGGACGACCTCGTGGTCCAGCTCGCCGGCCGCGATGGCCTGCACCTGCACCTGCACGCGGCGCAGGGTCTCCACGGCGGCGGCCAGGCCCTGGGCCACGACGCGGACCTCGGTCGGGCCCTGCTCGTGGACGTCGACGAGCTCACCGGCGGCCACCGAGCGCGACTGCGCGGCGAGGCGGCCCAGCGGGGTGGCGATGGCGCGCCGCACCAGCAGCGTGCCGGCCAGGGTGGTGGCCACGACCGCAGCGCACAGGACGAGCAGGTGCTGCAGCTCGCGGTGCGCGACGTCGGCCTGCCGGCCGGCCTGCTCGACGACGCGCTCGGCGGTGCGGGACAGCACGGCCCGCAGGGCCGCGTCGCGCTCGGCGGTGTCCCGGCGCACGACCGTCAGCTCGGCGAGGGTGGGGGTGCGGGGGTCCTCGGCCATCGCGGTCAGCACCTCCTCCAGGCGCCGGGAGGCGGGTGAGCCGTCGGTCGCGGACCAGGCGCGGGCGACGTCGGGGTCGCTGAGGGTGACGACGTCGGCCGCGGCCTGGCGGTGGGCGTCCCACAGCCGCAGGAAGTCCCCGCGTCCGACGGTGTGGGCGCGGGCGAGGACGCCGAGGTAGGCGGTGATCTCCCGGCTGGCCAGGGCCGAGGCGTGCGAGACGCGCTCCAGGTCACCCAGCGCGGGGACCAGGTCGCCCTCCAGGCCGAGCGCGCGGGCCGCGCGCAGGTGGTCGTCGACCTGGGCGCTCAGGTCCGAGAGCAGCTCGTCGTACAGCAGCAGGCCCGTGTCGGCGTCGGCGGCCGTGGCCGTGCGGGCCTGCAGCAACCGGGCGGGCAGCCCGGCGAGGACGTCCTGGTCCCGGCCCGCCCGCCCGGTCCGCGCCGCGGCCAGGACGGCGTCCGTCGCGGCCGTGCCCTCCGCCGCCGAGGTGCGGGTGTCGGCCGGCCGGCGGGCCGTGTCCGCCGCGGAGGGGTCCAGCGCGGCGAGCAGCCGCGGCTGCCCCGGGACGGCCGCCCCGAGGACCGGCACGACCTCCTGCCCGACGGCGCTGCGCACCTGCCCCAGGGCCACGGCGCTGCGGACCTCGCGCAGCGCCGTCTCGGCCTCGCGGGCGTCCTCCAGCCGGTCCTGCACGCCCAGGGCCGCGACCGCGCCCAGCCCGAGGACCGGGACGAGCACCAGGCCCAGCAGGGTGGTCTGCAGGGGCCGGCTGCGACCCGCACGGCCCGCACGGCCCGGACGGCCCGGACGGCCCGGACGGCCCGGACGGCCCGGACGGCGTGGTCGGCCTGGGCGGTGGGCGGCGGTCACGTGGGGCGTCTCGTCCCGCGCGGGGGCCGACCTGAGCCGAACCCGGGACGACCACCCGTCTGCCGCGGAACCCCTGGAAGAGCAGGGGCCCCGCTTCTAGCAGATCAGGGCTTGAGCAGGACCTTCAGCGCCCCGCGGCGGGCGGCGAGCTCGTCGAGGGCGTCCTTCGCCTCGGCCAGGTCGAACTCGTGGGTGATGAGCGGCGTGGGGTCCAGGACGCCGGCGGAGAACGCGCGGACGGCGTACGCCCACGCCCGCGTCGGGGCGCCGAAGACCGTCAGGACGTGCACGTTGCGCGAGACCAGCTCCAGGGAGGACAGGTCGTCGGCGTCCTGGGCGGGGATGCCCGTGAGGACCACGCGCCCGCCGCGGCGGGCCAGCCGGACCGACGTGCGGGCGATGCCCGGCACCCCGGCGGCCTCGATGACGGCGTCGAACGTCGCGCCCAGCGTGGAGGCGTCGCCGGTGTAGTGCGCGGCCCCGCAGCGCTCGGCCAGCTCGCGGCGCTCCTCGTTGTGGTGCACGACGGTCACCTCGCAGCCGGCGCCCTTGAGCAGCTGCACGCACAGCAGGCCCAGCGTCCCGGCGCCGACGACGGCGACCTTCGAGCCCGCGGTGACGTCGGCCAGCAGGACGGCCTCGGCCACGCACGCGGCGGGTTCGATGCCGGCCGCGGCGCGCAGGTCGGCGCCCTCGGGCAGCAGGTGCAGGTAGCGCGCGGGCAGGGTCAGCCAGGTCGACCAGCCGCCGGGGAGGGTGAAGCCCGTCTCCTCGTACTCCTGCGGCCAGCCCTCGGTGTCGCCCTCGACGGAGGCCGGGGTGCCCTCGGCGGTGCGGATGCCCTGGCCCACGACGCCGCGGCCGACGAGCTGGTCGGGGACGCCGGCGCCCACGGCGCGGACCGTGCCGGACCACTCGTGGCCCGGGACGACGGGGTAGCGGACGAACTCCGCCGGGCGGGTGCCGGCGAAGACCTCGCGGTCGGAGCCGCAGATGCCGCAGTAGGCGACCTCGACGAGCGCCTCGCCCGGGCCGGGCTCGGGGTGGGTGGTGTCGACGAGTTCGAGGGAGCCGGGTGCGGTGATCCGGGCGGCGCGGCCGGTGCGCTGGGTCATGGTCGCAACGTATCCGGTCCCCGGGACCGCTCCGGCCCGCCGGGGTGGGTGCCCGTTGGCCCAGCGGGGCCGATCACCGGCCTCGGGAAGGCAACGAGGCGCAACGGTGCCGCCGCCCACCGGGGCGGGCGGTCAGGCGGTGGGGCCCTCGGCGCGCTCGATGACCTCGGCGAGGGCGGTGACGAGGCGGCGGGCCTCGGGCAGGGACAGCTGGGCGATGTCGCCGATGAAGACGCGGGGGCCGAAGCGGCGCAGGACGGTCTGCCCGTGCTCGGCGTAGGCGAGGTCGGTCGACTCCAGGCGCACGGGGCAGGGCCGTTCGGCCCCCTCGTCACCTTCGAGGGGCACGACGCGGGCCTCGTAGCTGTGCAGCCACCCGCCCTCGACCTCCAGGCCCCGGGACGCCCACTTGGGGGCGTCCCAGCGGATCACCTGGACCGAGTCGTCGGCCACCTGCGCGGGGGTGTCCGCGGAGGTGCGCTGGTCGTCCATCGAGGCTCCACAACTGAGGTAGACGTCAAGAGGCGCTGCTGAGCGTGAGGGTTCCATCGCACAGAGTCGCTCGCCCAGCCTGCCAGACACCTGCCGATTCCGCGGAGTGTTGGAGGGAACACTCTGCGTTGATCTTGAGCGCACGACCGGCGTCCTCCAGGTTGCCGCGGGGACACGGCCACCGGCACCATCGGAGCGTGCTCCCGCCGCTGGTCGTGCTCGACCCGTTCTGGCCGAGCCGGCGCGCCTACCTCTTCGACGGGCTGTGTCGGCGCCCCTGACGCGCCCACCCCCACCCCACCCAGCCGAAGGACCCGTCGTGAGCACCGAGAACACCCCCTCCCACCCTGCCGTGGACCCCTCGTCGTGGAGCTTCGAGACCCTCCAGGTCCACGCCGGCCAGACCCCCGACCCCACCACCGGGGCCCGGGCGCTGCCGATCTACCAGACGACCAGCTACGCCTTCCGCGACAGCGACCACGCCGCGGCCCTGTTCGGCCTGACCGAGATGGGCAACATCTACACGCGGATCATGAACCCGACGCAGGACGTCGTCGAGCAGCGCATCGCCGCGCTCGAGGGCGGGGTCGGGGCCCTGCTCGTCGCCTCCGGCCAGGCCGCCGAGACCCTCGCCGTCCTCAACATCGCCCAGGCCGGCGACCACGTCGTCTCCAGCCCGCGGCTGTACGGCGGCACGTACAACCTCTTCCACCACACCCTGCCCAAGATGGGCATCTCGGTGTCGTTCGTCGAGGACCCCGACGACCCGGGGTCCTGGGCCGCCGCCGTGCGCCCCGAGACCAAGCTGTTCTACGGCGAGACGATCTCCAACCCCGCCGGTGACGTCCTGGACATCGAGGTCGTCGCCGGGGTCGCGCACGAGCACGGCGTCCCGCTCGTCGTGGACAACACCATCGCCACCCCCTACCTCGTGCGTCCCCTGGAGCACGGCGCCGACGTCGTCGTGCACTCGGCGACGAAGTACCTCGGCGGGCACGGCACCACCGTCGCCGGCGCGGTGGTGGACTCCGGCCGCTTCGACTGGGCCGCCTCCGGCCGGTTCCCGGGCCTGACCACGCCCGACCCGAGCTACCACGGCGTCGTGTTCACCGACGCCGTCGGGCCGCTGGCCTACCTCACCAAGCTGCGCGTGCAGCTCCTGCGCGACCTCGGCCCGGCCGTCGCCCCCTTCAACGCCTTCCTCATCGCCCAGGGCCTGGAGACGCTGTCCCTGCGCATGGAGCGCCACGTCCACAACGCCGGGGAGGTCGCGCGCTTCCTGGCCGCGCGCGAGGACGTCCTGTCGGTGAACTGGGCCTCCCTGCCCACCTCGCCGTGGCACGTCCAGGCGCGCAAGTACGCGCCCAAGGGCTCCGGGGCCGTGCTGGCCTTCGAGATCGCCGGGGGGCTCGCGGCCGGCAAGGCGTTCGTCGACGCGCTCGTCCTGCACAGCCACGTCGCGAACATCGGGGACGTGCGCTCCCTCGTCGTGCACCCGGCCTCCACCACCCACAGCCAGCTCACGCCCGAGCAGCAGCGGGCCTCCGGGGTCGCCCCGGGCCTGGTGCGCCTGGCCGTGGGGATCGAGCACGTCGACGACGTGCTTGCCGACCTGCGCGTGGGGTTCGCCGCCGCCGCGAGGGCCGCGGCAGGGCACACCGACGAGCACACCGACGGGCACACCGACGGGCACACCGACGGGGCGTCCGCCTGACCCTGCGCGGTCGGGGACACTGGGACGTCGACAGGAGGTCGGACACGAGTGGTCGTCGCCGAGGTGGGGCACAGGGTGGGAGCGCGCGAACTGGCCGCGGACGTCCCGGGACAGGTGGCCCGGGCGCTCGCGCCCGTCGCGCCGCCCGCGACCGGGGCGTGGCGCGAGGGTGACCCGGCCGGGAACCGGCGCTTCGCCGACGTCGGCGACCTCCCGCTGCAACTGGGCGGGGTGCTGCCGCAGGTCCGGCTGGCCTACGAGACGTGGGGGACCCTGGCCGCGGACGGGTCCAACGCCGTCCTCGTCGAGCACGCCCTGACCGGGGACTCCCACGTCACCGGCGAGGCCGGGCCCGGTCACCCCACCGCCGGCTGGTGGTCGGCGCTCGTCGGCCCGGGCAGGGCCCTGGACACCGACCGCTGGTTCGTCGTCGCGGCCAACGTCGTCGGCGGCTGCCAGGGCAGCACCGGCCCCTCCTCCCCGCGGCCGGGCACCTCCCGGCCCTGGGGGTCGGCCTTCCCCCGGCTCACCGTCGCCGACCAGGTCGCGGCCGAGGTCCGGCTGGCCGACGCCCTCGGGATCGGGCGGTTCGCCGCCGTCCTCGGGGGGTCCATGGGCGGCATGCGGTCCCTGGAGTGGGCCGCGGCCCAGCCGGAGCGGGTCGGGGCCGCCCTCGTCCTGGCCTCGGCCGCCGCCGCCAGCGCCGACCAGATCGGCGGCCAGAGCGCCCAGATCACCGCCATCGTCACCGACCCCGGCTGGCGCGGCGGGGACTACCACGACGCCCCGGACGGGCAGGGCCCGCACGCCGGGCTCGGCCTGGCCCGGCGGCTGGCGCACCTGTCCTACCGCACGGCCGCCGAGCTCGACGCCCGGTTCGGCCGCGGCGCCCAGTTCGGCGAGGATCCCCTGGACCCGGCCGCCCCCGGCCGCTACGCCGTGCAGAGCTACCTGGACCACCACGCCGACAAGCTCGTGCGCCGCTTCGACGCCGGCTCCTACGTCGCGCTGACCGACGCGATGAATACGTGGGACGTGGGCCTGGGCCGCGGGGGCACCGGGGCGGCGCTCGCGGCCGTGCGCACGCCGCTGGTCGTCGTGGCCGTGGACTCCGACCGGCTCTACCCCGTCGCCGACTCCCGGCGCATCGTCGAGGCGGCCCCGGCGGCGGTGGGGGGCCTGCGCGTGGTGACCTCCGCCTCCGGGCACGACGGGTTCCTCCTGGAGGCCGACCAGATCGCCCCCCTGGTCACCGAGACCCTCGCCCTCGTCCGGCGCGTCCGGGGCGTGCGTCAGGGGACGGTGAGCGGTGCCCGCTCCTGCGTCGCGGCGGTGGCGGCCGGGTCCATCGACCGCTCGTCGAAGGGGCGGTGCCCGGCCAGGACCTCGGTGAGCTGCTCCCGGTCCAGCGTGCGGCTCCAGGTGGCGATGACGAGGGTGCCGACGGTGTTGCCGATGAAGTTCGTCACCGCGCGCGCCTCGGACATGAACCGGTCGATGCCGACGATGAGGCCCACCCCGTCGAGCAGGGCCGGCTTGTGCGAGGCCAGGCCACCGGCCAGCGTGGCCAGGCCCGCGCCGGAGACCCCGGCGGCGCCCTTGGAGGCGATGACCATGAACAGCAGCAGCGAGACCTGCTCGCCGATGGACAGCGGGTCGCCCAGGGAGTTGGCGATGAACAGCGAGGCCATCGTCAGGTAGATCGCGGTGCCGTCGAGGTTGAAGGAGTACCCCGTCGGGACGGTGATCCCCACCGTGGACTTCGAGACCCCGGCGTGCTCCATCTTGGCGATCAGGCGCGGCAGCGCGGTCTCGGAGCTGGAGGTGGAGACGATGAGCAGGATCTCGCGGGCCACGTACCGCAGGACCCTGAACAGCGAGACCCCGGTGACGAACCGCAGGACCAGGCCCAGGACCACGACGACGAACAGCGCGCAGGTCACGTAGAACCCGGCCATGACGACCGCGAGCGCCTTCAGCGCGTCGACCCCGGTCTCCCCGACGACGGCGGCGATGGCGCCGAACGCCCCGACGGGGGCGACCCACATGACCATCGCCAGGACCTTGAACACGATCTTCTTCAGGCCCTCGACCGCCCGCAGCGCGGCCTCGCCGGTCGCGCCCAGGCCCTGGATCGCGAAACCGACGAGGAGCGCGACGAACAGCGCCTCCAGGACGGAGCCGTCGGTGAGGGAGGAGAACAGGGAGTTCGGGATGATGCCCAGCAGGAACTCGGTGGTGCCGCCGCCCTCCTCGGCCTTCTCGGCCAGCGTGGCGCCCTGCCCGCGCAGGGCGTCGGTGAGCCGCAGGTCCGTGGTGGGCAGCAGGTTCCCGACGACGAGGCCGATGACGAGGGCGAAACCGCTCATCACGAGGAAGTAGAGCAGCGCCGTCCCGCCGACGCGGCCGACCTGCGCCGCCTTCCGCACCGACCCGATGCCCAGGACGATCGTGCAGAAGATGACCGGCGCGATCATCATCCGGACCAGCGCCACGAACCCGGTCCCCAGCGGTTTGAGCTGCTTGCCCAGGTCGGGGGCGAGCAGGCCGACGGCGATGCCGGCGGCCACCGCGACGATGACGGCGACGTACAGGAAGTGCGTGCGGTCGCGCTTGCCGGCGGTCTGCGCAGCGGCGGAAGCGGAGTTCTGAGCGCCTGTGCTCATGGGACCCTCTCGGTGACGTCCGGGAACTGCTGGCTGGGGGGACGCGGTGATGGTGCTGCCTGCGGAGCGGGCCGGTCGTGCTTGCGGTCGTTTCGTTCACGACCGGCCGGCGGGCCGGCGCGGCCCCCGTGGCCCCCGTGGCCGACGTGGTGGACGTGGCCGGCGGCGCTGGACGCTGGCCGCGCGCGTGCTGGTGCTCCAGCTCCTCGTCGTCGGCGTCGTCCTGCTGGCCGCGACGGCGGCCCTGGGCTGGCAGCTGCGCACCGACACCCGCCGCGACGCGACCACCGAGGTCACCGACGTCGCCGTCGCCGTGGCGCAGGCCCCCGACGTGCGCGCGGGCCTGGCCGACCCCGCGACGGCGGACCGGGCGGGGGTGCGGGAGCACGTCGAGGCGGTCCGCCGGGCCACCGGCGTCTCCTTCATCACCGTCATGGACCGCGACCGGGTCCGCTGGACCCACCCCGACCCCGACCGCGTCGGGCAGCGGTTCGTCGGCAACGCCGCCGCGGCCCTGGCCGGCGGTGAGGTCGTCGAGACGTACACCGGGACCCTGGGCCCGTCGGTGCGCGCGGTCGTGCCGGTGCGCGGCCCCGAGGGCACCGTGGTCGGCGCGGTCGCGGCCGGGGTCGTGACGCGGTCGGTGACCCGGGACCTGCTGGACCGGCTGCCCGTCCTCGTCCTGGCCCTCGCGCTGGCCCTGGCGCTGTCCGTGGTCGGCAGCTGGGCGCTGTCGCGGTGGGTGCGCCGGCGCACCCACGGCCTGGAACCGGCCGAGGTGACCCGGTTGTGGGAGGTCAACGACGCCGTCCTGCACTCCCTGCGCGAGGGGCTCGTCGTCCTGGACCCCGCCGGGCGGGTGCAGGTGGTCAACGACGAGGCGCGGCGCCTGCTGCCCACCGCCGCCGACGGCACCCCGGAGCTGGGACCGGCGCTGCGCCGGCTCCTGGACGGCGGGGAGGACGTCGTCGACGACGTGCAGGTCACCGACGACCGCGTCCTGGTCGTCAGCCGGCTCGACGCGCACTGGGAGGGCCGCCGGGTCGGCACGGTCGTGACCCTGCGCGACCACACCGAACTGCAGGCCCTGACCCGCGACCTGGACGCCGTCCGCGGGCTGGCCGAGGCGCTGCGCTCGCAGGCCCACGAGGCGGCCAACCGGCTGCACGTCGTGGTGCGGCTGGTCGAGCAGGGCCGGCCCGAGCGGGCGGTGGAGTTCGCGACCGCGGAACTGGCTGCGGCCCAGCAGCTCACCGACCTCGTCGTGGCCGACGTCGCCGACCCGGCCGTGGCGGCCCTGCTCATCGGCAAGTCCGCCCAGGCCGCCGAGCGGGGGGTGGAGCTGGAGGTGGAGCCGGACACGGCGCTGGCCGAGGGCCTGCTGCCGGCCCGGGACCTGGTGACGGTGGTGGGCAACCTGGTGGACAACGCGGTCGAGGCCGCGCTGGAGGCGCCCGGGCCGCGCTGGGTGCGGGTGCGCATCGGCGCCGCCGGCGGGCGCGTCGCGGTGCACGTCACCGACTCCGGGCCGGGGTTGCCCGCGGGCCGGCTGGAGCGGGCGATGGAGCGCGGCTGGTCGCGCAAGGAGCAGCGGCTGTCCCCCGCGGGGGCCCACGGGCTCGGGCTCGCGCTGGTGGGACAGGTCGTGCGGCGGCACGGGGGGACGGTGCGCGTGCAGGAGCCCGTGACGCTCGACGACGGCGGCGGCACCGTCGTGGTGGAGCTGCCGGTGGAGCTGCCGGTGGTGCGGTCGTGATCCGCGTCCTGGTCGTGGAGGACGAGCCGGTCCTGGCGGCGGGGCACGCCCAGGAGGTCCGCGCCGTCCCCGGGTTCACCGTCGTGGCTGTGGCCCACTCCGGGCGCGAGGCGCTGGCCGCGGTGGGGGCGGCCGGGGAGGGGACGCCCGTCGACCTCGTCCTGCTCGACATGACGCTGCCCGACGTCGACGGGCTGCAGGTGCTGCGGGCCCTGCGCGCGGCGGCCGTGCCCGCCGACGTCATCGCGGTCACGGCCGCCCGCGACCCCGCCGTGGTCCGGCAGTCGCTGTCGATGGGGGTCGTGCAGTACCTGCTGAAGCCGTTCACGGCCGCGGCCCTGCAGGAGCGGTTGCGGGCCTACGCCCGGTTCCGGGCCGACGTCGCCGCCGCCTCCGGGGAGCACGGCATCGACCAGCGGGCCATCGACGAGGCGCTGGCGCAGTTGCGGACGGCGTCCGGGCCGGCGCGCGGGGTGGCCGGCCCGACGTTGTCCACCGTCGTCGCGGCGCTGCGCGGGGCGCCGGCGGGGCAGGGGCTGTCGGCGGCCGAGGTGGCGGCGGTGACGGGGTTGTCGCGGGTCTCGGCGCGGCGCTACCTGGAGCACCTCGCGGCGGCCGGGCGGGCCCGGCGCGAACCGCGCTACGGGGGGTCCGGGCGCCCGGAGCTGGCCTACCACCCGACGCCGGCGCTGTGAGGCCGGGCGGCGGACCTGGCCGAGATCGACTCCCCTCCGGCCGGTCTCGGCACGGACCGCCGTCCGCCGCGGCGACGAGCGTACCGACCCCCGGGGGCCCGGGGGGTTCCGGGACCGGTGCCCTAGGGTGCGGGGGGTGGCAGCAGCGGAGCGCATCACCGACCGGATCGTGGGACACGGCGAGGGGCCCTGCTGGTCCCCGACGTGGGGAGGTCTGCGGTTCGTCGACCTCTACGAGGGTGACGTCCTCACCCTGGCCCCCGACGGCACCACCTCGCGCCGGCACTACGGCAGCCGCCCCGGCGACGTCGTCGCCATCAGCCGGCCGCGCGCCGGCGGGGGAGCGGTCCTGGCCGTCGAGCGCGGTTTCGTGCTGGAGGCCGCCGACGGGGAGCTGACCCGGCTGCCGGAGCTGTGGGGGCCGCGGGTGGGGATCCGGATGAACGAGGGCGGGTGCGACCCCGACGGCCGCTTCTACGCCGGGTCCATGGCCTACGACCAGGCCGACGGCAAGGGCGAGGGGCGCGGCGCGGTGTTCCGCCTCGACCCCGACGGGCAGGTGGAGGTCGTCGTGGAGCACGTCACGATCTCCAACGGCCTGGGCTGGAGCCCCGACGGCACCCTGGCCTACTACAACGACACCCCCACGGGCCGCACCGACGTCTTCGACTACTCCCGCGACGGCGGGCTGACCGGCCGCCGCCCGTTCGCGCAGGTCAACACCGACGGCGGCACCGACCGTCCCGACGGGTTGTGCGTCGACGCCGAGGGCGGGGTGTGGATGGGGCTGTTCGGCGGGTCCGCCGTCCGCCGCTACGCCCCCGACGGCACGCTGGACGCCGTCGTCGAGGTCGGCGCCCGGCAGGTCACGGCGTGCACCTTCGGCGGGCAGGACTACTCCGAGCTGTTCATCACGACCTCGCGCGAGGGCCTGGCCGACGACGACGACCCGGCGGCGGGCAGCGTCTTCCGGTACGTGCCGGGCGTGAAGGGGATGCCCGCGCTGGCGTACGCGGGCTGAGGAGCCGGTTCAGCAGCGGACGACGCGCACGAGGGACCCGGCGACGACGAGGTCGCTGGTCCACGTCACCTCGACGCAGTCGCCGGGGTGCGTCCCGGCCAGGGCCAGGTGCTCGACGTGCTGGCGGTCCAGGCACACGTCGTGCCCGGCGCCCGGGCCCTGCACGTGCAGGCAGACCTCGCCGGGGCGGGCGCCGGTCACCGTGCCCGGCGCCGTCGTCGGCGGGGGCTGGTGCAGCAGGACCGTCCCGGCGAACGCGGCGAGCGCGACCGCGACGAGGACGGGCACCACCCGGGCGACCCTGCGCGTGAGCACACCGGGTGATCGGCCCCGGCGGCGGCGGGCTTGAGGTCAGGCGGTGGGGTGCGTCTCGCGGACCGGGGGTTCGGGGGCGGGGGAGCCGCCGTCGGTGCGGCCCGCGGCCTCGTCGCGCAGCCGCTGGGCGAACTCCTCGGCCATCATCAGCCGGTCCCGCAGCTTCTCCACGCGGGCGTCGGCGGCCTGGCGGAACTCGTCGAGCCGGGCGAACAGCTCCTCGCGCGGCGTCCCGGACTCCACGCGGCCGTCGAGGGCGTCCAGGACGGACAGCAGCTCGCGCATCTCGTCGAGGGAGAAGTCCAGCGGCTTCATGCGCTTGAGCACGAGCAGCCGGTAGACGTCCATCTCGGTGTAGAGCCGGAAGCCGCCGGGCGTGCGCTGGGTGGGGGTGACCAGGCCCATCTCGTCGTAGTAGCGGATGGTGCGGAAGCTGTACCCGACCCGCTCGGCGACCTCGCCGATCTGCATGAGTTCGGACACCACGTACCCCCTGCTCGCCGGCCCGTCGTCGTCGCGACGACGGTCGATCGTAACGGTCCCGACACCGGCGACCGGTGTGCTCGGGCCCGCACCTCACCCGTCCGCGCCGGTCGCGGCCCGCGGGGTCGGGTGCTTCCCGCGGGACGGGGGACGACTACCCTTCAGGCTGTGACGGACCGGACGACGCTGGGTGACGACCGTGACTGACCGCACCACCCGACGGACGCTGCTGCTGGCCGTCGCCGCCACCGCCCCCGTCGCCGCCCTCGGCGCCCTGGTCGGCTCCGCGGCCGCCGACCCCGGCTACCCGAGCCAGGGCGACGTCGACGCCGCCCAGGCCGCCGCCGGGGCCACGGCCGCGCAGGTCGCCGCCCTCCAGGCCCGGCTCGCCGCCGGGCAGGAGGCCCTGGACGCCGCCCGGACGCGGCTGTCCGTCGCCGCCGAGGACTACGACGAGGCCCGCGCCCTGCTGCAGCAGCGCACCGCCGAGGCGGTCACCGCCCGGGCCGCCGCGCAGGAGGCCGCCGCCGCCTACGGGCGGGCGCGGACCGACCTGGGCCGGGTGGCCTCCGAGCAGTACCGCGGCGTCTCCGACGGCTGGTCCCCGCTGGCCACCGTCGTGACCTCCGGCGACATCGAGGACTACGTCAACGGCCGGGCCACCCTGGACCACCTCGCCGGCGGCCGCGCCGACGTCCAGCAGGAGGCCGCGAGCGCGCAGGCGCTGGCGCGGTCCACGGCCGCGCAGGCCGCCGCGGCCCGCACGGCCCAGGAGGACGCCACGACGCGGGCCGACACCGCCCGCACCGCCGCCCAGCAGGCCGCCGACGCCGCCGACGCCGTCGTGGCCGACACCCAGCGGCAGACCGACGCGCTCACCGCCCGGCTCGCCGACCTGCAGCAGACCTCGGTGCAGCTCGAGCAGCAGCGCCTGGCCGGGCTGGAGGCCGAGCGTCAGGCCGCCGCCGCGGCGGCTGCGCAGGCCGCCGCGCAGGCCGCGGCCCGGTCCGCCGGCCCCGCGGCCACCGCGCCCCGTGCCGCCGCCCCGACCGCGGGCGCGGGCGCCGCCGTGGACTGGGCGCTGGCCCAGCTCGGCAAGCCGTACGTGTGGGCCGCGGACGGCCCGGACTCCTTCGACTGCTCCGGGCTGACCATGCGGGCCTGGGGCGCGGCGGGCGTGGCGCTGCCGCACTCCTCGCGGATGCAGTACTCCGGCCAGGCCCCGGTCGCCCTGGGCGACCTCGCCCCCGGTGACCTCGTCTTCTTCGCCACCGACACCTCGAACCCCTCGACCATCCACCACGTCGGGATGGTCGTCGCGCCGGGGACGATGGTCGAGGCCCCGCACACCGGGGCGAACGTGCGGACGAGCTCGATCTACCGCTCCGGGCTCATGGCCCTCGGGACCCGCCCGGCCTGACCTGCTCCCGGCCCCGACCACCCGCGTCCGACCTCCTCGTCGGTGCGCGGGGCGGGGCCCCGGGGCCGGGGGGGGGGGGGGGGGGGGGGC
>NZ_JBGFTU010000013.1:0-130840 GCF_041276425.1 Kineococcus halophytocola
CGGCACGGGGGTAGATCCCAAAGGAACCCCGATCCCCACCCACACAGGAGTGGAGACCATTGGGGGTTAATGCATTGGCATCAACATTTTTCTAGCGCACTGTTGAGTTCTCAAGAACCGGACGCACGACTCTCGGCCGCTTTCGCGGCTCCGTGTCTGCGGACTTCGTCCAGCTTACCGGGTTCTTCGACCCGGCCGGGACGCTCCTGGTTCATCGGCACCGAGCGGGCGCACCTGAGTGCTTCCGTCTCACTGCTGTGGTGGGGAGGTCCCGAACACCTGCGGGGACCGGCCGGTGTCCCGTCCGTTCCTCCCCGCTGGGGTGTGACAACTACGTTAACTGCGGGCCAGCAGCGGGTCAAATCCCGTCGTCGGGTCCTGCTCCGGCAGGGGCTCCGGTGCGTCCGCGACGTCCTCGACGTGGGCGGCCAGACCCCGCAGCACGGTCCGCGCCGAGGACCGGGCGGCGTGCTCCAGGAGGGTGCGCCCGGCCAGGAGCGCCTCGTCGACGGCCGTGTCCTGCGGAACCGTGCGGACGTCCTCGATCCCCACGGCGCGACGCAGCAGGTCGCGTACGCGCCGCTCGGGCGGCGCGCCCACGGCGGCTGCGCGCACCCGGTTCACCACGGGCACGACGACCGCGTCGGGCGCCAGGTCTGGCAGGCGCAACCACGTGCGGGCCAGCCGCTGCAGACCGACCGGGTCGGCCGCCCCCACGACGAGCACGACGTCCGCCACCCCCAGGACCGTCGCCAGCACCGCGTCCCGGCCGGACTCCTCGGCCAGGTCGTCGCTGCCCCCCGGCAGGTCCAGGACCGTCCAGTCGTGGGTGAGCGCACCGACCTCCAGGACCCGGCGCAGCGCGGCGGGCCGCAGCTCGCCCCACCGGGCGCCGTCGGGGGCACCGGTCAGGACGTCCACCCCTTCGCCCACGCAAGCGGCGCGGGCGGCCAGCACCGTCGCGTCGAACCGGCCGTCGGCGGCGGCGCGCACGCAGGCCAGCAGCGACGGCGCGTCGTCCAGGATCCCCAGCGCCTGCCCGACGGAGGCCGCGCGGGTGTCGGCGTCGACCAGCAGGACGCTGCGGCCGGCCGCGGCCAGCTCGGCGGCGACGTTGACCGCGATCGTCGTCCGGCCGCACGAGCCGTGCGGGCCCCAGACGGCCAGGGTGCGTCCGGGGGCACCGACTGCGGGGAGGTCCTGCGGCGCGGGGGGCTGCGAGGACGCGGTCTCCTGGGCCGCGGCGGCGGCCAGGACCTCCCGCGCCACCTCACCGGGAGCCTGGTCCTCCACCGCGAACCGCCCGGCCCCCAGCCCCCGCCAGCGGCGTTCCGCGTCCTCCCCCGGGGCACCGGCGGGCAGCAGGACCACCAGCCCGACCCCGCGGCGGCCCAGGTCCGCCACGGTCTCGCTGTCGCACCCGGGCAGGTCGGCCCCGAGGACGACCGCGCGGGCCAGTCCGGCCCCCACCGCGGCCAGGACGTCCGCGACGTCGGCGCAGCGCCGCACGACCACGACCTCGCGCCGCAGCGGCTCCCACCCGGTGAGCAGCCGCGCCTCGGCCGGCCCCGGCACGGCGAGCAGGACGGGCAGCGTCACGACCCACCGCCGGCGCCGCCCGGCACGGGCACCAGGACGAGGTCGTCCCCGGAACCACCCGCCCGCAGGACGGCCGGCAGGACGTCCTGCGGCACGACGACCTGGACGTCGGCGCCGGCCCGGGTCGCGAGCGCTCCCCCGCCGGTGACGACGGCGGAGACCTCCGCCGCGGCCACGAGCCGCTCCGGGGCCGCGGGGGCGGTGTCCGCCCCGTCCACCGTCACGACGCCGTCGGTGCCCGCCGGGACGACCCACAGGTCGACGAGGGACCCGACCGCCACCCCGGGCGGGACGGCCCCCTCCACGGGGACGGTGACGGGCCGGGCGGTGAGGTCGTCGGCCGCGCCGACCGAGGCGCGCGGCAGCAGCTCACCGGCTCCGAGCCCGCGCAGCGCGACGACCCCCTCCCCCGCGACGGAACCCGCCGGGACGTCGGCCGGCACGTAGCGCCCGGCCGTGGCGGGGTCCAGGCGCACCTGCACGACGGTGAGGTCGGAGGCGGTCAGGGTCTGCCCCGCCCCCACCGCGTGGGCCAGGCCCCAGACCGCGGTCGTGCCCTGCGCCCGTCCGACGACGACGCTGCCCAGCACCACGCTGCCGGTCACCAGGAGCAGACCCACCAGCAGCCGCGGGTCCCGCCACGACGGGGCGCCCACCCGGCGGGTCGCCGCCCCCGGCCGCCCCGTCGCCTGCGCGACGTCGCGCCCCCGCACCGGTCCCACCGCTGTCCGCACCCGTCCACCCCTGCCTCGGTCCCGCCCGCTCCGCACTGAGTCGTCCGCAGCCATGGTGCGCCGCCGCGACCGCCGGGGCCGGCGGTCGTCCACAGGGCACCCGATCGGGTCAGCGGCGTCCGGGTGACGTCGTGGCAGGATGCGGACACCGCCGGGTCCCGTGCCCGACAGTGCCCCCCGAGTGCTCAGGAGAGCCCCGCGTGACTGCTCGATTCCTCCCGCTCGCGGACGTCGCCGAGACGCTCGCGATCTCCTCGGCCCAGGCCTACGCGCTGGTCCGGACGGGTGAGCTGCGCGCCATCAAGGTGGGCGGCCGCGGCCAGTGGCGCGTGGAGGACAGCGAGCTGGAGGACTACATCCAGCGCATGTACGCGCAGACGCGGGAGATCGTGCTCGCCGGCGGCGAGGACCAGCCCACCGCCTGACCCGCGCGAGGCGCCAGAGGGCCCGCCAGGGAGCCCGCCAGGGGGCCCGGTCCACGGCTCCTCACGGGACCTCCCAGACCGCCAGCACGGCGCCGAAGGGCACCGTGACCGCCTCCGCGCCCACGCCCACGTCCGGACCGTCCCCGGGCACGAGGTCGAGGTGGTCGGCCCCGACGCGCCCGAGACGACCGCCGTGGGTGCCCGTCGCGGTCACCACCCGCACGCGGACGCCGGCGTCCCCGAGCGCCCGCAGCGCCACGAGGAACGTCCGCCGGGCCGCGACCGCGCCCAGCGGCGGCGCGCTCCAGCCCGGCAGCCCCCGCACCGCGACGACGGCGTCGGCCGCCAGGAGCACCTGCGCGCCCCGGTCCGACGTCAGCAGGAACCACCCCGGGCCCGCGCCGTGGACCGATCCCACGAGCGTCGACCCGTCCCGCAGCGACCAGGTCAACGGCCCCCGGGCCGCCCGCGCGCGGTCGGCGAGGGAGACCGTGGCCTGCTCGCGCCGCGTCCGGTCGGCCACCTCCGCGGCGAGGTCCTGGCGCACGGCGTGCTCGACCTGGCCCTCCAGGTCGTCGAACAGCTCCTCCCACCGCACCCCTGCACGCTACGAGCGCACCCGGCCCACCGCGCGGCACCGTCACCCCGCCTGACGCTGCGTCAGCCGGTGCCCTCCGATCGGGCGCACCGCCGGCCGTTCCCTGGTCGGTCCCCCGAGGGCTCGGTAGACATGCGCCACCAAACGACACCAAACGGCACCCAACGGCCGTACGAGCCCCCAGGAGTCACCCCGTGCGCCCTCCGTCCCTCGGGACCCAGGACCCCGCCCAGGTCGTCGTCGCCGTCTGCGCCGTCGTCGGGATCGCGGTGGCGGCGTGGCTGGCGCTGAGCCTCCTCGTCGCGGTCGTCGACGAGGTGCGGGTCCGGCGCTCCCCGCGCCGCACCGTCCGGCTGACCCCCGGGGTGCCGGCCCTCGTGCGCCGGCTGGCCACGCTCGGCGTCGGGCTCGTCCTGGGCTCGGCGGCCCTGTCCGCCCAGGCCGCCGCGCCGGGCGTGCCGGAGGTCGGCTGGGCCACCGCCGCCACCGCCACCGTCGATCCCGGGTGGCCGGTCACCGGGCCCACCCGCCCCGACGCACCGCCGGCCCCGCGCCCGGCGGCGCAGGCCCGCCCCGTCCCGTCCGGGACCGGCGAGGTCGTGGTGCTGCGCGGCGACAGCCTGTGGTCGCTGGCCGCGCACCGGCTCGGCCCCGGCGCGACCGGGGCCGAGGTCCTGGCCGAGCAGCACCGCCTCTATGCGGCCAACGCCGACGTCATCGGGCAGGACCCGGACCGTCTCCTGCCCGGTCAGGTCCTGCGACTGCCCTGAACCACCCCGCCACCACCACGCCACCACCCCACCCCGCCACCACCACGTCACCACTGAGATCCCCCGCACCACCCGCACCGCCGCCCCGCGACGCCCGTCGCGCGGCCCCGACCCGCCGAGGAGACGACCCGTGACCAGCACCGCCACCGCCAGCCGGCTGCCCCGCTACCTCGACGACGAGGACGCCCACGGGGCCGAGGGCCCGGTGCTCACCCACCTCAGCCCCGACCAGGGCGTCCTCGAGCTCGACCTGCGCGACGTGCGGCTGCTGCCGCCGGCGGAGCTGCCGGAGGTCACGGGCTGGACGAAGCGGTACCTCGTGACCCTGCTGGAGGTCCTGTCGGGGCAGCGCCCCACGCAACAGCTGCTGCGCTGGTCCAGCGCCGACATCTACAGCGGCGTCCAGCGCAAGGCGGCCGTGCAGGCCCGGCTGCGCTCGCGCACCCGGCCCGCGGCGCGCGGGGCCGTGCGGGCCGCGCACGTGTCCTCGCTGCGGGTGTCCTTCCCCGGTGAGGGCGTCGCCGAGGTGGGGGCGGTGCTGCGCGACGGCGACCGCGTCCGGGCGGCGGCGCTGCGCGTGGAACGCTGCACCGACCGCTCCGGGGACCGCTGGCGGGTCACCGCGCTCGAGATGCGCTGACCCGCCCGGGCGGGCTCAGGCCTCGCGCTGGGCGCGCTCGGTGGCGCGGCGCTGGGCGCGGTTGCCCGTGGCGGCCTCGGTCGCCTGGGCGTCCCCGGCGTGCACCTCGACGTCGCCCTCGGCCGTGGGGGCGGAGTACTGCAGCTGCTGGCGGACCGGCGGGGCGCCGAACCCGGGGGGCGTGGCGGCGGCCCCGGCCTGGGCGGCGGGCTGGACCTGCAGGGAGAACAGGTACCCGACCGACTCCTCCTTGATGGCGTCGGTCATCGCACCGAAGAGCTGGTACCCCTCCCGCTGGTACTCCACCAGCGGGTCGCGCTGGGCCATGGCCCGCAGGCCGATGCCCTCCTGCAGGTAGTCCATCTCGTAGAGGTGCTCGCGCCACTTGCGGTCCAGGACCGACAGCACGACGCGACGTTCCAGGTCGCGCAGGGCGCTCGCGCCCAGCTCCTCCTCGCGGGCGTCGTAGCAGGCCTGGGCGTCGCCGCGCATCTCCTCCACCAGGCGTTCCACTGTGAGGTTCCCGCGCCCGCCGGCGGCCTCGACGACCTCCTCGGGGGTGATGGAGACCGGGTACAGGCTGCGCAGCGCGGTGAACAGCTCGTCCAGGTCCCAGTCCTCGCCGAACCCGCGGGCCGTGGCCTCGGAGACGTACGCCGTCACGACGTCGTCGATGAAGTGGCGGATCTGCACGTGCAGGTCCTCGCCCTCGAGCACCTTGCGGCGCTCGGTGTAGATGACCTCGCGCTGGCGGTTCAGGACGTCGTCGTACTTCAGGACGTTCTTGCGGATCTCGAAGTTGCGACCCTCGACCTGGCCCTGGGCGCTCTGGATGGCGCGGGAGACCATCTTCGACTCGATCGGGACGTCCTCGGGGATGCCCGTGCGGGTCAGGAAGCTCTCCACCAGCGCGGCGTTGAACAGGCGCATGAGGTCGTCGGTGAGGGAGAGGTAGAACCGGGACTCCCCCGGGTCGCCCTGGCGGCCCGACCGTCCGCGCAACTGGTTGTCGATGCGGCGCGACTCGTGGCGCTCGGTGCCCAGCACGTAGAGACCGCCGAGGTCGCGGACCTCGTCGTGCTCGGCCTTCACCGAGGCGTGGGCCTGCTCCAGGACCTCCGGCCAGGCCGCCTCGTACGCCTCCGGCGCCTCGTCGGGGTCCAGGCCCTTGTCCTTCATCGCCGCCACGGCGAGGAACTCGGCGTTGCCGCCGAGCATGATGTCCGTCCCGCGGCCGGCCATGTTCGTCGCGACCGTGACCGACCCCCGGCGCCCGGCCTGGGCGACGATGGAGGCCTCGCGCTCGTGCTGCTTGGCGTTCAGGACGGTGTGCTCGACACCGGCCTTGGTCAGCAGGTTGGACAGGTACTCGCTCTTCTCCACGCTCGTCGTGCCCACGAGGACCGGCTGCCCGGCGGCGTGGTGCTCGGCGATGTCCTCCACGACGGCGGCGAACTTGGCCTGCTCGTTCTTGTAGACCAGGTCGGGCTGGTCCATGCGCACGGCCGGGCGGTTCGTGGGGATCGGCACGACACCGAGCTGGTACGTCTGCTGGAACTCGGCGGCCTCGGTCATGGCCGTACCGGTCATCCCCGAGAGCTTGTCGTACATCCGGAAGAAGTTCTGCAGGGTGATCGTGGCGAGCGTCTGGTTCTCGTTCTGGATCGGCACGCCCTCCTTGGCCTCGATGGCCTGGTGCATGCCCTCGTTGTAGCGGCGGCCGGCCAGGATGCGGCCGGTGTGCTCGTCGACGATGAGGACCTCGCCGTTGGGGGACACGACGTAGTCCTTGTCCCGCTTGAACAGCTCCTTGGCCTTGACCGCGTTGTTGAGGAACCCGATGAGGGGGGTGTTCACGCTCTCGTAGAGGTTCTCGATGCCGAGCAGGTCCTCGACCTTGGCGATGCCGGCCTCGAGGATGCCGATCGTGCGCTTCTTCTCGTCGACCTCGTAGTCGACGTCGATGCTCAGGCGCCGGACGATCTTGGCGAACTCCGTGTACCACTTCGTGGGCGCGTCGGAGGGGCCGGAGATGATCAGCGGCGTGCGGGCCTCGTCGATGAGGATGGAGTCGACCTCGTCGATGACGGCGAAGTGGTGGCCGCGCTGGACCATCTCCGAGACGTCCCAGGCCATGTTGTCGCGCAGGTAGTCGAAGCCGAACTCGTTGTTCGTGCCGTAGGTGACGTCGGCCGCGTAGGCCTCGCGCCGCTCGTCCGGGCGCATCCGCGACAGGATGCACGAGCTCGTCATCCCCAGGAAGCGGAACACCCGGCCCATGAGGTCGGACTGGTACTCGGCGAGGAAGTCGTTGACCGTGATGACGTGCACGCCCTTGCCGGTGAGGGCGTTGAGGTACGCCGGCAGCGTCGCCACGAGCGTCTTGCCCTCGCCGGTGCGCATCTCGGCGATGTTGCCCTGGTGCAGGGCCGCACCCCCCATGAGCTGCACGTCGAAGTGGCGCTGCCCCAGCGTGCGCCGGGCCGCCTCGCGGACGACGGCGAAGGCCTCCGGGAGCAGGTCGTCGAGCGTCTCGCCGTCGGCGAGACGCTCCTTGAAGCGGTCGGTCTCGCCCCGCAGCTCCGCGTCGCTCATCGCCTCGAAGTCGGCTTCGAGGGCGTTCACCTGCTCCGCGATGCGGTGCAGGCGCTTGACGACGCGGCCCTCACCGGCGCGGAGGACCTTTTCGACGATCGCTGGCACCCCGTCACTCTAGCGGCGCAGCGCGGGGGGACGGGGACTCGCCGTGACCCGGACGACAACGACGGTGGCTCAGCGCGACTGGTCGAGCATCCGCCGCAGGTCGTTCGGACGCACCCCGTCGATGGGGACGGGCACGGGACCGGTGCCCCGGGCCGGGGTGGGCGGGGCCGCGGGCGGGACCGGCACGGCCCCGTCGCGGGGCACCGGCGCCGGGCCGAACTCGCGGGCGAACAGCGCCACGGGGTCCAGCGGGTCCTGCGCCGCGCCCTCGCCGTCGGTGAACTCCACGAGGTCGGCCAGCGCCGGCACCGCGGCGGTCGGCTCCACCGGGCCCAGCTCGGCCGCGGCCAGCTCCGGGCCCAGCTCGGCCACCGGGCGCGGGGACCCCAGCAGGACCCCCTGGGCCAGCGAGCAGCCGGCCTCGCTCAGCAGCACGGCCTGCTCGGTGCGCTCGACCCCCTCGGCCACGACCCCCAGGTCGAGGGCGGCGCCGAGCTCGCACAGCGTCCGGACGGCGGCGAGCGCGTCGACCCCGTCGGGCCCGTCGATCTCGGCGACCAGCGTGCGGTCGAGCTTGACGCCGTCGACGGGCAGCTGGCGCAGCGGGGCCAGGGAGTGCCCGGCCAGGACGCCGGGCCGGCCGGGGTCGAGGGTGGCGAAGTCGTCCAGCAGGATCCGCGCCCCCGTCGCGCGCAGCTTCTTCAGGCGGGCGGTGAGCACGTCGGGGTCCTCCCCCAGCAGCTCGGCGGGCACGTCCAGCACGAGGGCCGTGGGGTCCAGCCCCGCGGCGGTCAGCGCCGCGCGCACGTCCTCGGCCGCGCCGCGGGTCATGACGTGGGCGGCGGACAGGTTCACCGTGACCGACAGGTCCGGGACCTGCCGGCGCCAGCCGACCGCCTGCGCGCAGGCCGTGCGCAGCACCCAGCGCCACAGCTCCTCCACGGCCGGGGACCGCTCGGCGCCGGCGAGGAAGGCCCCCGGCTCCAGCAGCCCCCGGGTGCGGTGCCGCCAGCGCAGCAGCGCCTCGACCCCGACCACGGCACCGTCGGCGAGCCGGACGATGGGCTGGTAGGCCAGCTCGAACTCCTGCTCCTGCACCGCGCGCAGCAGGTCGTGCTCGAGCTGGCGGCGCAGCCGGTCGGCGTCGTGCATGTCCGCCTCGAACACGACCACGCCCCCGGGCACGGCGCCGGCCGCCACTGCCGGGCCGTTCGCGTGCGACTCGGCCTTGGCCATGTACATGGCGCTGTCGGCCCGGCGCAGCAGCTCGGCGGCGCCCACGCCCTCCTCGGCCAGGGCGATGCCGATGCTGGCCCCCACCCGCACGGTCGTGCCGTGCGTCTCCAGGGGCAGGGCGACGTCGGCCTGGACGCGGGCGGCGATGCGCTGGGCGGCCCGGGCGGGGTCGACGTCGCGCACGACGAGGGCGAACTCGTCCCCGCCCAGGCGGGCGGCGACGTCGTCCCCGCGCAGGCAGCGCCGCAACCGGCGGGCCACCCGGGTCAGCACCTCGTCGCCGGCGGCGTGCCCGAGGGAGTCGTTGACCTGCTTGAACCCGTTGAGGTCGACGAACAGGACGGCCGTGCCCAGGCCGTCGGACTCGGTGACGCGCAGCGCCACCTCGAGCTGGCGCAGCAGGGTCGCCCGGTTCGGCAGGTTGGTCAGGGAGTCCGAGGAGGCGGCCTCGACGGCGCGGACGGTGTCGGCGTGGCTCAGCGCCATGCTCGCGTGCTCGGCGAAGGCCCGCAGGACGGTGGCTCCCACCGGGTCCAGCGGCCCGCTGGCGCGGGTGTCCAGGACGAGGGCGCCCACGCTGCGGCCGTTGATGTGGACGGCCGCGGCCGCGGGGGTCTGCTCGTCGCCGACGGCGACGCCGAAGCCGCCGAGCGCGTTCGCGGCGGCCAGGGCCAGCTGCGGGTCGAGCACGGGTTCACCCACGGCGGCCACGACGCGCATCCGCATCTGCGAGCGCGGGTCGGCCAGGACGAGGGTGACGGCCCGCCCGTCCATGAGGTCGGAGGAGCTGGCGGCGATCTGGACGAGCAGCTCCGGCAGCGGCCGGCGGCTGGAGACAGCGCGCTGGAAGCGGACCGAGGTCGTCAGGACCTGCTCGCGCTGGCGCAGCGCCTGCTGCAGCCGGGTGCGCTCGGCGGCCCCCTGGGCGCCCTGCTGGCGGTGCCAGCGCTCGCGCTCGCGGCCGTGCCGGCCGAGCACGACCAGGCCCAGGGCCCGGCCCACCAGGCGGACGGCGGCCAAGCCCTCCCGCGGGTCGCCGGAGTCCTGCCCCCGGCCGACGACGAGGTGGACGCCGGACAGGCCCGGGACCTCCACGACGCTGGTCCGGACCCGGCCCAGGCCCGGGACGGCGAAGGACCCCCCGCCGTCGCGCACGACGCGGGCCAGGCCGCGCTCGGGCAGGAACCGCTGGCCGAGACCGACCCCGCCGTGCACGTGGGGGCCCTCGCACACGGCGACGACGTCGGCGTCGACGAGGTCGGCGACCAGCCCGGCGGCCCGGCTCAGGACGTCGCGCTCGCTCGTGCCGGCCGACAGCTCGGCGAGCACGTGCTCGAGCAGGCCGGCAGCGTGCTCGACCTGGTCGGCGGGGAGGGCGGCGAGGTCCACCTCCGCTGTGTCGGCGGGAGGGGTGGGGATGTTGAGGTCGGTGGGGGCCGGCTCACCCGTTCGAGGCGACCGCCGCGCTCAGGGCCGGTGCCAGGTCGCCGCGACCGGCGACCAGGACGTCGTCCAGCCCCTGCCAGGAGGCCAGGTCGCGCAGCTCGGCGGCCAGCTCGGCCGCGGTGCGCGCCGGGGCCGCGGGTTCGGCGTAGGCCCCCTCGACCCGCAGGACGCCGCCGCGGCGGTCGGCCTTGAGGTCGACGCGGGCCACGAGGTCCTCCCCGAGGAGGAAGGGCGTGACGTAGTAGCCGTGCACGCGCTGCTCGCGCGGGACGTAGAACTCCAGCCGGAGGCCGACGCCGAAGACCTCCTCGGTGCGCGGGCGGTGCCAGACCAGCGGGTCGAAGGGGGTCAGCAGGGCCCGGGCGTCCACGCGCGGGGCGCGAGCCCCGGCCCAGCGGTAGGCGGGCCGGTGGGCGGCCCAGCCGCGCACCCGGACCGGTTCGAGGCGGCCGTCCTCGACGAGCTCGGCGACGGCCCGGCGCGCCGGTCCCGGGGCCAGCCGGAAGTGGTCGCGCAGGGTGGCGACGGTCGCGACGCCGTTCGCCCGGGCGGCGATCGCGACGAGCTCGCGGACGGCCTCGGCCGGGTCGGGGTCGGGCGCCTCGCGCACCGCCGGCGGCAGGACGCGGCCGGTGAGGTCGTAGCGGCGCTCGAACTGCGGGGTGCGGCCCGCCGCCGAGAGCCGGCCGGCGAAGAACAGGTGCTCGCAGGCGCGCTTGACGTCCGACCAGTTCCAGCCCCAGTGGTCCGTGGGACGGGCCGCGCCCGGGCTGAGGGCCGCCTCCAGCTGCCGGGCCGTGGCGGGCCCGTGGGCGGTGACGTGCTCCTCGAGCGCCCCGAGCAGGTCCGGGCGCTCGTGGGCGATGCTGCGCACGCTGCCCCAGGCGTCGGAGGCCGCGCGCTCCATGCGCCAGCGCAGGAGCCGGTGGGTGGCGGGGGCGACGTAGGACGCCTCGTGCGCCCAGTACTCCACCAGCCGGCGCGGGGCGCGGTGGGCGGCGCGGTCGACGAGCTCGGTCGGGTACGGCCCGAGCCGGCTGAAGAAGGGCAGGTAGTGGCTGCGGCACAGCACGTTGACGCTGTCGATCTGGACGACGCCGAGGCGGTCCACGACGCGCCCGACGTGCGCGGCCGTCACCGTCGCGGGCCGGCGCCGGCTGAACCCGGAGGCCGCGAGCGCCGCGCGGCGGGCCTGGCGGGCCGAGATCTCCTCGACCGGGGGCGTCACGACAGTTCGACGATCTTCTCGCGCACGGCGTAGACGACGGCCTCCATGCGCGAGTGCAGCTGCAGCTTCTCCAGGAGGTTGCGGACGTGGTTCTTCACGGTGTTCTCGCTGATGCCGAGCCGGCCGGCGATCTCGCGGTTGGGCAGGCCGCGGGCCAGCAGCCGCAGGACCTCCAGCTCGCGCGGGGACAGCCGCGGGGCGCCGGGCAGACCGAGGGTGCGCTCCTCGTCGCGCCGGCGCAGGGCGTTGAACTCCCCCAGCAGCAGCCCGGCCATCTTGGGCGTGATGAGCGACTGCCCGCTGACGACCGCCCGGACGGCGTCGGCGACCTCCTCGGCCGGCACGTCCTTGAGCAGGTAGCCGTTCGCCCCGGCCCGGACGGCGCCGAACAGGTCGTCCTCCTCCTCCGAGGAGGTCAGCATGAGGATCTTCGTCGAGGGCGCGACGGCCTTGATCTGGGCGCAGGCGTCGATCCCGGAGCGGCGCGGCATCCACACGTCCATGAGGACGACGTCGGGCAGCAGTTCCTCCACGCGCTCGAGCGCCTCGGCCCCGTCGGAGGCCTCCCCCACGACGTCGAGGTCGTCCTCGACGGACAGGACCATCCGCAGGCCCCGGCGGAACAGCGAGTGGTCGTCGACGACGACGATCCGGACCGCCTCGTTCACGGCGCCCCCTCCCCTGGTCGTGGCCGACGTGAGGACGATCTTGGCACGGACGACGACGGGCGCCACCCCCTGCCGGGGGTGGCGCCCGCCGGGTCGGGGGCCCCGGTCAGCGCACCGCCGCCGCGACCGCGGCCGTCAGCGCGGCGTCGGAGGTCGCGCGCCCGTCGGCCCCGGCCTCGCGCGGGGCGTCCTGGACGTCGAGGTGGATGACCCCGTAGTCCCAGCCGCGACGGCGGTAGACCACGCTCGGGGAGCCGCTGGCGGCGTCGACGAACAGGTAGAAGTCGTGGCCGACGAGCTCCATCTCGTACAGCGCCTGGTCCAGGGTCATGGGCACGGCGTCGTGCCGCTTCTCGCGGATGACCACGGGCGAGGCGTCCTGCACGGCCGCGTCCGGGGCGTCGGCGGTGGGCGGGGTGGACCCGGCCATGACGGCGGGCGTGGGCGCCGCGTCGGCGTCGGCGGTGCCGACCTGCTCGGCCAGCGGGCGGCCGGGGTCGAAGGAGCCGGTCAGGACGTCGTCGGACAGGCCCGCGGTGGCCTGGTGCACGGAGGTGGGCCGGTGCCGGCCGTGGTGGACCTTCCGGCGGTCCCGGGCCCGTCGCAGGCGTTCGAGGAGCTTGGTGGTGGCCAGGTCCAGGGCCGCGTACGGGTCGTCGGCGCACGCCTCGGCGCGCACGACCGGCCCCTTGTCGCGCACGGTGATCTCGACCCGCTCGCAACTGCTGGCCTGCCGGCGGTTCTTCTCGTGGGAAACCTCGACGTCGATGCGCTGGGCGCGGGGCGCGAGCTGGGCGACCTTCGTCTCCAGCTTGTCCTCGACGTGCCGCCGGAACCTCTCCTTGACGTCGATGTGCCGTCCGGTGACCACAACTTCCACGGGATGCCTCCCTCGTTCGACTGGCGGCACCGGCACGTGGGGCCGGCCCGCCTCGGACCGTCACCTCGTGCCGCGGACCACCCCCGGGGGGAGGGCGCGGTGAGCAGGCGGGCAGGTGCGGGGACGGGGGTCGACACCCGTCGGGGCGTGGCCTCCGAAGACTCCGTCACTGGCCGCCATGGGCCAACGCTAGACCCCCGGGGGCCCGGCTGCCCAGGCGGGACGCGCCGTTCCCCCGTCCACCCCCGCGACGGTCACCGTCAGCACGCCGGCCACCCGGACGCCACCTGCGCGCAACGCCCGGACGGCCTCCGCGGCCGTCGCCGTGGTCGTCACGACGTCGTCCAGGACGACGCAGGCGCCCGTGGGCGCGCGGCCCCGCAGAGCGAACGCGCCGTGCACGTTGGCCCGGCGGCCGGCGGCGTCCAGGTCGGTCTGGTCCCGCACCGCGCGCACCAGGCCCAGGCACCGCTCCACCCCGGCGTCGCGGCCCGCGGCCCGGGCCCGGGCCGCCGTGCGCGCCGCCAGGTCGGCCACGAGGTCACCGCCGCGGGCCCGGCGGCTGGCGCGGCGGGTGGGCACGGGCACGAGGCGGACCGGCCCGGCCGGGACGAGCTCACCCAGCCGGTGCGCCAGCGCGCGGGCCAGCACGGGGCGGGCCTCGGCGCGGTCGCGCTCCTTGACCGCCAGCAGCACCTGCCGGGCCGGGCCCTCGTGCGGGGCGCACCCGTGCACGGGCGTCCCGTCGGGCAGGGCGGTGACCGCCCCGCGGCGCAGGGCGCGGGCGCAGGAGGGGCAGCAGGGCGGGCCGGGCCGGGCGCAGCCGGCGCAGTGCCCGGGCCACAGCAGGTCGGCGGCGGCGGCCAGCGGCGCGAGGGGTGGACGGGCGGGTGGACGGGTGGGCACCCGGACAGCCTGCGCCGCGGCTGCCGTCCGCGGGCCGCGCCGTCCACAGGGGGTCCCGTCCACAGGGGGTCCCGGCGGGTACGGACCGGCGCTCGCCGCTACCCCGGGTAGGAGGGGTCGCGACCGTCCGCGACCGGGATCCAGCCGGCCCCGCTGCGCGAGAGGACCCGGCCCTCACCGGTCCCCACGACGACGTCCCGGTCCGACCAGCCTCCCGCCACCGACAGCGCCCCCGGGACCTCCGGCAGCCGGGTGCTGGGGCCGGAGACCCGGGTGAGCACGGGCACGGTGCGGCCCCCGCCGTCGCGCACGAGCAGGACCACCTCGTCGTCGACGAGCCAGGCCGCGTCCAGGACGTCCCCGGCCCCCGGGGCGAGGTCGGCCGTGCCCCCGCCCAGCCGCAGGGGCCGGCCGTCCCCGTCGCGCACGACCCCGTGCACGCGCACGTGCACCCCGCCCGCCGGGTCGCGCACGACCACCAGCGCCCGCGCGCCCTCGCGGGACACGCGCAGCCGCACCAGGGCGCCGCCGAGGCCCTCGGCCGGGGGCTGCACGGTCAGCGCGGGGGTCTCCGGGGCGGCGCCGGGCACGGCCAGGGGCGCCGCTCCGGCGGCCGCGGGCGCCGTCCACACCCACCCGAACCGGTCGACGGCGGGCGGCACCAGCGGGCCCCGCCCGGTCACGGCGGTCTGCAGGGGCCCGCCGACGGCCTGGGTCCGGGCCACCCGCCCGTCGTCGGTGAGCACCGCGTACGTCGTCCCGTCCGGGCCGACCGCCGGGTGGGCGGCCCCGCCACCGGCCTCCAGGCCCGGGCCCGTCCCCTCCACCGGGACCAGCCCCGCGCGGCCCCAGCGGGACAGCCCCTGCGGGCCCAGCAGGACCGGGCGCGCGTCGACGGGCACCACTCCGCGCGGCAGGTCGGCCCCCCGCACCCCGCTGCGCGTCAGCTCGGCGCCGTCCACGGCGACCGAGACGTCGGAGACCTCCGGCAGACCGGTCAGGCTGGCCCGCAGCTGGGCCAGCAGGACGGCCCGCTGGGCCGGGTCGGCGTCCAGCGCCCGCTCGGACAGGTCCACCGTCGCGGTGCCGGCGGCGACCGGCACCGTCCCCACCCGCAGCGAGGTCCCGTCCGGGGCACCGGAGACCACGGCGGGGGCCAGCCAGTCCGAGGGCCCCTGCAGCAGGGCCTGCACGATGCGGGTCGCGACCGAGGAGTCGTAGCCGAACCACCGCACGTCGGCCAGCAGCTGCGGCGCGGGGCCGGCGGTGACGAAGTAGACGGGGAAGGACCGCAGGGTGCGGGAGGCGTCGGCCGCGGTGAGGACGAGGCCGTCGCCCGGCTCAGCCAGCCGCCACCGGCCCTCCTCGCGCACCAGCCGCACCGGCCGCGTCGAGGTCGACCCCGGCGGTTGCTCCACGTAGTGCCCGGCGGCGTCGACGACGGCCGTGGCCGTCGTGGTGATGGACACCACCGCCTCGGACGGGCCCTGCGAGAGCAGCGACAGGTCCGGGCCGGTGGTCACGACGGTCGTGGAGGCGTCCGCGCGCCAGGACCGCGCGGCGGCGGCGGTGAGGAACTCCCGGGCCACCGCGTGGTCGTCGTCGGCCGCCACGGCCGCGCGCAGGAAGCCCCGCACGACGTCGATCGGCCCGGCGCCGGGGGCCGGGCCGTCCGGGATGACCTGCAGCAGACCGACCCGGGGGTCGGCCTCGATGCGCGAGCCGCTGACGACGTCGCTGGAGCGGGGCACCCCGCCGCACCCGGCCAGGGCCAGCGCGCCCGCCAGCGCCAGCGCCGTGCGGCGCCTCACGAGGGGTCCCCGGCCAGATCCCGTCCGGCCTCGCGCCCGGGGCCGGCGGGCAGCGCGGCGACGGGTTCGCGCCAGCCCAGCGGGACGACCGGCAGCGGGGAGGACCGCAGCGAGCGGCCGGCGACCCGCGGGACGGTGAGCACGAAGTGGCAGCCCTCCCCCGGCCGTCCCCACACCTCCAGCCAGCCGCCGTGCAACCGGGTGTCCTCCAGGGCGATCGCCAGCCCCAGACCGCTGCCCCCGGTCGTGCGCGCCCGGGCGGGGTCGGCGCGCCAGAACCGGTCGAACACGCGCGGCAGCTGCTGCGGCTCCAGCCCGACCCCGTGGTCGCGCACCCCCACCGCGACGGCGTGCTCGTCGGCGGCGACGGTGACCTCGATGGGCCGCGCCTCGCCGTGCTCGACGGCGTTGCCGACGAGGTTGCGCAGCACGCGCTCGATGCGCCGGGCGTCCACCTCGGCCGTGCACGGGCCGGCCGGTTCGGCGACGACGACCTGCGAACCCCGCCGGTCGGCCAGGGTGGAGGTGAACTCCACGACCCGGTGCACCACGACCCGCACGTCCTGCGGGTCCGGTTCCAGCGCAGCGGCTCC
This sequence comes from Kineococcus halophytocola, assembly GCF_041276425.1. NCBI lineage: Bacteria > Bacillati > Actinomycetota > Actinomycetes > Kineosporiales > Kineosporiaceae > Kineococcus > Kineococcus halophytocola. Next base: position 16,238 of record NZ_JBGFTU010000013.1, read on the forward strand.
GGCGTCGAACCGGGAGATCTCCAGCAGGTCCGACAGGAGGGTGTCGAACCGTTCGAGCTGGGTCAGCAGGAGTTCGGCCGACCGGGCCGAGGCCGGGTCGAAACCCTCGCGCGCGTCGTGCAGCACCTCCCCGGCCATCCGGATCGTCGTCAGCGGGGTGCGCAGTTCGTGGCTGACGTCGGAGACGAACCGGCGCTGCACGCGCGAGAGCTCCTCCAGCTGCCCGATGTGCTGCTGCATGCCGGCGGCCATCTCGTTGAACGCCCGGGCCAGGCGGGCCAGGTCGTCGGTGCCGCGCACGCGCATCCGCTCGTCCAGGTGCCCACCGGTGAGCCGTTCGGCCGTCCCGGCCGCCTCGCGCACCGGTTCCACGACCGTGCGCGCCACCACCCAGGCCACCGCGCCGACGAGCAGGACCAGCGCGATGCCGCCGCCGACGAAGGTGGTGCGCACCAGGGAGACCGTCTGCTCCTCGCTGGCCAGGGAGTACACGAAGTACAGCTCGTACTCCCCCGCGCGCGGCAGCGTCACCGTCGAGCCGACGACGAGGCTGGGTGCGCCGGAGGCGTCGGGCAGGTCCACGATCTGCAGCTGCTGGACGTCGGAGGAGACCACCGCCCGGCGCAGCGCCATCGGGACGTCGGCGGCGTCGAGGCCCTCGGAGGCGACGTCGCGCACCACGACCTGCCCGCTGGCCGTGGTGTCGGGCGCGTCGGCCGCGCGCAGCAGGACGACCCCGCGCACCCGGTCCGGGCCGGCGCCCTCCAGCGAGGAGACGACGTCCCCGGCGAGCTGCTCGACCTCGGCCACGCTCGTGGTGGTCGCCGCGTCGAACTGCTGCTGGGCGGTCTGGGCGCCCCGCGCGGCGTCCGCGAGCGCCACCTCCTGCCGCTCGGCCACGAGGCCGTCGGCGATCCCGTCGAGCAGGAAGGACCCCACCCCGACGACGACGGTAAGGCCCAGCATCGTCGTCAGGACGACGACGCGCAGTTGCAGGGAGGCCCGCCAGCGGGCCAGCAGCCGTCCCACGCTCAGGCGCCCGCGCTCACAGGGGTCCGGCGCGGTAACCCACCCCGCGCACGGTGACGACGATCTCGGGGTGCTCGGGGTCGCGTTCGATCTTCGAGCGCAGCCGCTGGACGTGGACGTTGACCAGGCGGGTGTCGGCGGCGTGCCGGTACCCCCAGACCTGCTCCAGCAGCAGTTCGCGGGTGAAGGCCTGCCAGGGCTTGCGCGCCAGGGTGACCAGCAGCTCGAACTCCAGCGGGGTCAGCGGCAGCGAGCGGTCGTCGCGGCGGACGGAGTGGCCGGCGACGTCGATGGTCAGGTCGCCGATGCGCAGCGTCTCCGGCGGCCGGTCCCCGGCCGTGCGCAGCCGGGCCCGGACCCGGGCCACCAGCTCCTTGGGCTTGAACGGCTTGACGACGTAGTCGTCGGCCCCGGCCTCCAGGCCCAGCACGACGTCGACGGTGTCGCTCTTGGCCGTGAGCATGACGATCGGCACCCCGGACTCGGCGCGGATCTGCCGGCAGACCTCCATGCCGTCGGTCCCGGGCAGCATGAGGTCCAGCAGCACGACGTCGGGCCGGGTGGAGCGGAAGGCCGCCAGCGCCTCGTCCCCGTCGGCGCAGAACCGCGTCTCCAGCCCCTCGCCCTGGAGCACGATCCCGAGCATCTCGGCGAGCGCGGTGTCGTCGTCCACCACGAGCACGCGTCCCCTCATGGGCCCATCCTGCCCCGCGCGGGGCGTCCACGGCGTGAGCACCACGCCGGACCACCTCCCGGACCACCACCCCGAGCGGTCCCCCGGCCCCTTCCCCGGCCGCTTCCCCGGCCGCGCCGGGGCCCTCTGGCACGATGTCGTGCTGTGGGGGACGAGCAGTGGCAGCGGCCGGACGACGACGCCGGCGCACCCGGTGCGCCCGCGGCGGGCGGGCCGGTCCCGCCGCCGGTGACCGGGTGGGGCGCGGCCCCGGCCGGCCCCGGTGGCGTCCCCGGCCCGGCGCGCCCGCAGACCCCCCGCCCCGGGATCGTCCCGCTGCGGCCCCTGGGGCTGGGGGAGATCTGGGACGGCGCGTTCCGCGCGTTCCGGCAGAACCCCAAGGTCATGGTGGGGCTGTCCGCGATCGTCGTCGTGGCGACCTCCCTGGTCAGCCTCGTCGCCTCCGTCGTCACCACCCGCGACACCCTGGGGCTGCTGGACCGGCTGCAGGCCGCACCGGCGGACGTGGGCGCGGACGAGGTGTTCTCCGTCGTGCAGCGCTCGCTGCCGCTGCTGGGGCTGAGCCTGGTCCTGCAGCTCGTCGCGGTCCAGGTGCTCAACGGGATGCTCATCACGAGCGTCAGCCGCGCCGTGCTGGGCCGCACCGTCGGCTTCGGGGAGCTGTGGCGGATCTGCCGGCCGCGGATCCTGCCGCTGGTCGGGCTCTCGCTGGTGGTCTCGCTGGCCTCCCTGCTCGTGGGCGTCGTGACGCTGGCGCCGGGGATCGTGCTGCTGGTCGTGTCCGAGTCCGGCACCGGGATCGGCCTGGGCGTGGCGGCCGTCCTCCTGGGCGCGCTGGCCTGGGTCGTCGGCGCGGCGTACCTGTGGGTGAAGTGGTCGCTGGCGACCCCGGCGATGCTGCTGGAGCAGCTCGGGGTCGGGGCCTCCCTGGGCCGGTCCTTCCGGTTGACGCGCCGCTCGTTCTGGCGCCTGTTCGGCATCCAGCTGCTCACCGCCGCCGTGGTGTACGCCGTCGTCGCCGCGGTCGGCTTCCCGTTCAGTCTCGTCGGCGGGGTCGTCTCGGCCGCGGTCGGGGACCCCTCGAGCACGGCCGGCGTCGCGGCGCAGCAGTCGATCGCGACGCTGGGCTCGATGGTCGGCAGCATCGTGGCCTACCCCTTCCTCGCCTCGGTCACGGCCCTGCTGTACGTGGACCTGCGGATGCGCCGCGAGGGCCTGGACGTCGAGCTGCACCGGGCCGCGCAGCGGTGAGCCGCGCGTGCTGAAGGAGGCGCTGACGGGGGCGCTGACGGGGGTGCTGAGCGGGGTGCCCGGGGTCGTGCCCGTGCAGCCGGACCGCTCCACCGCGCGCGGGTGGCTGGCCGCCGAGCTGGCGGGCCCGGAGTACCGGCAGGCGCGGGGGTCGTGGCTGTCGCGGGCGTGGTCGTGGCTGCAGGACCGGCTGGAGGGCGTCTCGGTGCCCGGGCTCGGCACGGGCTGGACGTCCGTGGTCGTCGTCGTCGTGCTGCTGGCCGCGCTGGTGGCCGTCGTCCTGCTCGTCGGGGGGCCGTTGCGGCGCAGCGCCCGGCAGTCCCCGGCCGGCCCCGTCTTCGACACCGCCCCGGAACCGTCCTCGGCCCACTTCGCCCGCGCCGACGCCGCGGCCGCCGCCGGTGAGCACGACCTGGCCGTGACCGAGCGCTTCCGCGGGCTGGTGCGCGCGCTGGAGGAACGGGCCCTGCTGGAGGCCCGCCCCGGCCGCACGGCCGCCGAGATCGCCGCCGAGGCCGGGGCCTGGCTGCCCGGTGGCGCCGACGCGCTGCACCGGGCCGCGCGCACGTTCGAGGACGTCCGCTACGGCGGGCGCCCGGCCACGGCCGGCACCGACGAGGACCTGCGCGAGGTCGTGCGGCAGGTCGCCGCGGCCCGCCCGGTCGCCCTCGGCGCGAGCGGGCAGCCCGCGTGAGCGCTGCACCCGAGCGCACCGGGGACCCGGCGGGCGTGACGGGCGTGACGGGCGTGACGGGCGTGGCGGGTCTGGTCCGCCGCCACCGCGGCGCGGCCCTGCTCGTCCTCGTGGTGCTCGCCACCGCCGTGCTCGTCACCCTGCTCACCCCGCGCACCGAGGAGGCCGTCTTCTCCCCCGCCTCGGCCGCCCCGGCCGGGGGCCGCGCAGTGGCCCGCGTCCTGGCCGACCAGGGGGTGCGCACCGAGGAGGCCCGCAGCTTCGACGCCGCGCTCGGGGGCCTGGCCGGGGCCGCGGGGCGGGACGTCACGCTCCTGGTGACGCAGCCGGACCTGCTCTCGGGGCAGCGCTGGGACCGCCTGGTCGCCACCGGTGCCGACCTCGTCGTGCTGCGCCCGGACGCCGGCACCCTCGACGCGCTGACGGACTCCCTCGCCCCCACCGGCGAGGCCTCGAGCGCCGTGCGCGACCCCGGCTGCGACCTGCCCGCGGCCCGCGCCGCCGGCCCGGCCCGCGCCGGGGGGCTCACCTACGCCGCCTCCGCCGGGGCCACCGCCTGCTACGGCGGCTCCTACGTGCAGGCCCCGCTGCGCGAGGGCCCGGGCACCCTGACGGTCCTCGGGCAGCCCTCGCTGCTGACGAACCGGTGGGCGGCCCAGGACGGCAACGCGGCCCTGGCGCTGTGGACGCTCGGGGCGCACCGGGACCTCGTCTGGTACCTGCCCGACCCGCTGGACACCGACTCCCCCACCGTCCCGCTGACGGCGCTGCTGCCGCCGTGGCTGGGGCCCGCGGTGGGCGTGCTGGGCCTGGCCGGCGTCGTGCTGCTGCTGTGGCGCGGGCGGCGGCTGGGCCGCCTGGTCGAAGAGCCGCTGCCCGTCCTCGTGCGCGCCGCCGAGACCGTCGAGGGCCACGGCCGCCTCTACGCCAGCGCCCGCGCCGCGGGCCGGGCCGCCCGGGCGCTGCGGGAGGCCACCGCGCGCCGCCTGCGGGCCGCGACGGGGCTGGACCCGCAGGCCGGGGTCTCCGACGTCGCCGACCAGGTCGCGTGGGTGACCGGGCGCCCGGCGCCGGCCGTGCGCGAGCTGCTGGCCGGGGCCGACCCCCGCGACGACCCCGCCCTCGTGCGGCTGGCCCTGGACCTGGACGCCCTCGAACGGGACGTCCGGGCCGGGACGGCGGCCACCCACCCGACGCACCCGTCCCGCACCACCCGACCGGAGGACACCCCGTGACCGAAACCCCCTCGACCGATGCCGTCGAGGACGCGCGGCAGGCCCTGCGCGCCGTCCGGCAGGAGGTGGCCAAGGCCGTCGTCGGCCAGGACGCCGCCGTCACCGGTCTCGTCATCGCCGTCCTGTGCCGTGGCCACGTGCTGCTCGAAGGCGTCCCGGGCGTGGCCAAGACGCTGCTCGTGCGCAGCCTGTCGGCCGCGCTGGCCCTGGACACCAAGCGCGTGCAGTTCACCCCCGACCTCATGCCCGGGGACGTGACCGGCTCCCTCGTCTACGACGCGCAGACCGCGCGGTTCTCCTTCCGCGAGGGCCCGGTGTTCACGAACATCCTGCTGGCCGACGAGATCAACCGGACGCCGCCGAAGACGCAGGCCTCGCTGTTGGAGGCGATGGAGGAGAAGCAGGTCTCCGTCGAGGGCGAACCGCGCCGGCTGCCGGACCCGTTCATCGTCGCCGCCACCCAGAACCCCGTCGAGTACGAGGGCACCTACCCGCTGCCGGAGGCGCAGCTGGACCGGTTCCTGCTCAAGCTGACCCTGCCGCTGCCCCCGCGCGAGGACGAGGTGGAGGTCCTGGCCCGGCACGCCACGGGGTTCGACCCGCGCGACCTGGCCGCCGCCGGGGTGCGGGCCGTCGCGACGGGTGAGCAGCTGGCCATCGCCGCCGACGCCGTGCGCCGCGTGCAGTGCTCGCGCGAGGTCCTCGGCTACGTCGTCGACGTGTGCCGGGCCACCCGGAACTCCCCGTCGCTGGCCCTGGGCGTCTCCCCGCGCGGGGCGACGTCGCTGCTGGCGACGGCCCGGGCCTGGGCGTGGCTGTCCGGGCGCGACTACGTCTCCCCCGACGACGTGAAGTCGCTGGCCCGCCCGACGCTGCGCCACCGCGTGCAGCTGCGCCCGGAGGCCGAGCTCGACGGGGTGAGCGTCGACGCGGTGCTGGACTCCGTCCTGGGCTCCGTCCCGGTCCCGCGCTGACGTGGCCCTCACCGGACGCGCCGTCTGGCTGGTCCTGGCCGGCCTGGTCCTCGTCGTGGCCTGGCCCGGGTGGGCCGCCGTGGGCGTGTGGACGGCCGTCTGCGTCGTGCTCGTCGGGCTCGACGTCGCCCTGGCCCCCTCACCAGCGCGGCTGAGCGTGGTGCGGGCACCGCTGCCGGCCGTGCGGCTGGGCGAACCCCGCACGACCGAGCTCACGGTGCAGAACGCGGGCGCGAAGCGGCTGCGGGGGGTGCTGCGCGACGCGTGGGTGCCCTCGGCGGGGGCCCGGCGCACCCGGCACGCCCTGGACCTGCCGCCCGGGGAGCGGCGGCGGTTCACCGTCGAGCTCGTCCCCACCCGCCGCGGGGACCGCCTCGCCGACCGGGTGACCGTGCGCTCGCGCGGGCCCCTGGGCCTGGCGACCCGGCAGCGGTCCGCGCCCGTGCCCGGCCGGTTGCGGGTGCTGCCGCCGTTCACCTCCCGCCGCCACCTGCCGTCCCGGCTGGCGCGGCTGCAGGAGCTGGACGGGCGCAGCGCCGTGCAGCACCGCGGGCAGGGCACCGAGTTCGACTCCCTGCGCGACTACGTCGACGGCGACGACGTCCGCTCGATCGACTGGCGGGCCAGCGCCCGCCGCCAGGCCGTCGTCGTGCGGACCTGGCGGCCCGAACGCGACCGGCGCGTCCTGCTCGTCGTCGACACCTCCCGCACGTCGGCCGCCCGCCTGGACGGTGAGCACCCCACCGCCCGGCTGGACGCGCAGATCGAGGCGGCGCTGCTGACCGCCGCGCTCGCCGCCCGCGCCGGGGACCGCGTCGACCTCGTCGCCCACGACCGGCGGGTGCGGGCGCGGGTGCGCGGGAGCTCGCGCGGGGACCTGCTGCCCTCCCTCGTCGAGGCGCTGGCGCCGCTGGAGCCCTCCCTCGTGGAGGCCGACTGGGACGCGGTGGCGACCGAGGTGCGCACGACCGTCCGCCAGCGCGCGCTCGTCGTGCTGCTCACCGCGCTGGACTCCTCCGTCCTGGACTCCGGGCTGCTCGGGGTGCTGGAGCAGCTCGCCACCCGGCACACCGTCGTCCTGGCCGCCGTCGACGACCCCGCCCTGCGGACCCTGGCCCGGGGTCGCTCGGACGCCGAGGCCGTCTACACCGCCGCGGCCGCCGAGACGGCCACCGCGACGCGGGACCGGACGGCGCGGCTGCTGACGCGGCTGGGCGTGGAGGTCGTGCACGCCGGGCCCGAGGAGCTGGCGCCGGCGCTGGCGGACCGGTACCTGGCGCTCAAGGCGGCCGGGCGGCTCTGAGGGCGGTGCGCCGGTCACGCCCCGGCGGCCGGGCCGGTCCCACGGGTGCACCCACGTCGGACCGGGCGTGAGAACACCCGTGGGTGTCCCCCCGGCGTCGTCGGGACGACCGGATCGGGACACCCACACCTCACTCCACGTGGGTGCACCCGTGGGTGTCCCCGTGGGTGCACCACCGACGGCGGCCCGGGCGCGGCGGACGCGGGGACGGACCGGGACCGGACGCGGGGACGGACCGGGACCGGACGCGGGGACGGACCGGGACCGGACGCGGGGACGGACCGGGACCGGACGCGGGGACGGACCGGGACCGGACGCGGGGACGGACCGGGACCGGACGCGGGACGGGCCGCACCCAGCCCGGTTCGCCCGGGACACGAAAGACCGGTGCCCCCCGCGGCGGCGGGTGCTAGACCTGCTGACCGTGCTCCTCACCCTCCTGCGCGAACACCTGCGGCCCCACCGCGGGCTGCTGGTCGCGGTCGTCGTGCTGCAGGTCCTGCAGACGACGGCCTCGCTGTACCTGCCCCGGCTGAACGCCGACATCATCGACCGGGGCGTGGCCACCGGTGACACCGCCCACATCTGGCGCACGGGCGGGCTCATGCTCGCCGTCACCGCCGTGCAGGTCGTGGCGACGATCGCGGCCGTGTGGTGCGGGGCGCGGGCCGCGATGAGCCTGGGCCGGGACCTGCGCGGCGCCGTCTTCGAGCACGTGCTGTCGCTGTCCAAGGCCGAGGTCGGGCGCTTCGGCGCCCCCTCGCTCATCACCCGCGGGACCAACGACGTCCAGCAGGTGCAGGTGCTCGTGCTGATGACCTGCACCATGATCATCTCCGCGCCGCTGCTGTGCCTGGGGGGCGTGGTCATGGCGCTGCGCGAGGACGTGTGGCTGAGCCGGCTCGTCGTGGTGGCGGTGCCGGTGCTCGTGGGCGTGATGGCCCTGGTCATGGTCCGCCTCGGGCCGTTGTTCGGCCGGTTGCAGCAGCGGCTGGACACGGTCAACCGGGTCCTGCGCGAACAGCTCACGGGGTTGCGCGTCGTGCGCGGGTTCGTGCGCGAGGACGCCGAGGTGGCGCGGTTCGCGCGGGCCAACGCCGACCTCACCGACGTCGCGCTCCGGGCGGGCCGGTTGTTCGCGGTGGTGTTCCCGTTCGTCGGGCTCGTCGTGAACCTGACCAGCGCGGCCGTCGTGTGGTTCGGCGCGGGCCGGGTCGAGGCCGGGGACCTGCAGGTCGGCTCGCTCATCGCGTTCCTGTCCTACCTCGTGCAGATCCTCATGGGCGTCCTGATGACGACGTTCCTGGCCGTCGTGGGCCCGCGCGCCGCGGTGTCGGCCGGGCGCATCGGGGAGGTCCTGCGGACCGTCCCGGGCGTCCACGACGCGCAGGCGCCGCGCGCGCCGGACGGGCCGGGGCCGCTGGAGTTCCACGAGGTGTCGTTCAGCTACCCCGGCGCCGACCGGCCCGTCCTGGACCGCGTGACGTTCGACGTCGCCCCCGGGCGCACCACGGCCGTCATCGGGTCCACCGGGTCGGGCAAGACGACGCTGGTGAACCTCGCGGCGCGGCTGGCCGACGTCAGCGCCGGGCGCGTCACCCTCGCCGGGATCGACGTGCGCGAGGTCCCCGACGCCGACCTGCGCCGGCGGGTGGGCCTGGTCCCGCAGCGGCCGTACCTGTTCGCCGGGACGGTGGCGAGCAACCTGCGGTTCGGCCGGCCCGAGGCGACCGAGGAGGAACTGTGGGCGGCGCTGCGCACCGCGCAGGCCGAGGACTTCGTCGCCGCCCGCCCCGAGGGGCTGCAGGCCCCGGTCTCCCAGGGCGGCACGAACGTCTCCGGCGGGCAGCGCCAGCGCCTGTCGATCGCCCGGCTGCTCGTCCAGCGCCCCGACGTGGTCGTCTTCGACGACGCGTTCTCGGCCCTGGACACCACGACCGACGCCCGGTTGCGCGAGGCCCTGGCCCGCGACCTGCCCGGGGCGGCGGTCCTCGTGGTGGCGCAGCGGGTCTCCACCATCGTCGGCGCGGACCAGATCGTCGTCCTGGATGGCGGGAGGGTCGTCGGCCGCGGCACGCACGCCGAACTCCTGCAGACCTGCCCGACCTACGAGGAGATCGTCGCGAGCCAGCTGGAGGTGGCCGCGTGAGCGGGCGCGGGGGTCCGGTGCGGATGGCGGGGGGACCGGGAGCGCCCGGTCAGAGGGCCGCGACGTTCGGCCCGTCGGCCAAGCGGCTGCTGCTGCGGATGGGCCCGGACGCGGCCCGGCTGGCCGTCGTCCTCGTGCTCGCCGTGGCCAGCGTCGTGCTCACGGTCCTCGTGCCGCGGCTGCTGGGGAACGCGACCGACGTCGTCGTGGCGGCCGCGTTCGGCGGGCAACCGCTGGACCGGGCCGAACTGGCCCGGACGATCGGCTGGGTCGTCCTCGTCTGCGTCCTGTCGGCGATCGGGTCGTTCCTGCAGGGCCTGCTGCTCAACCGGATCGTGCAGCGCACGGTGTTCCGGCTGCGCGCCGACGTCGAGGCGAAGCTGCACCGGCTGCCGCTGTCGCACGTGGACTCCACCCCGCGCGGGGAACTGCTCTCGCGCGTCACGAACGACATCGACAACATCTCCCAGAGCCTGCAGCAGACGGTGTCCCAGGCCCTCGTCTCGGCCCTGACCGTCGTGGGCGTCGTCGTCATGATGTTCACGATCAACGCGCGGCTGGCCCTGCTGGCCCTGGTCGCGGTGCCGCTGACGCTCGTCGTCGTGGCGCTCATCGCCCGGCGCTCCCAACCGCTGTTCGCCCGGCAGTGGCGCGAGACCGGGCAGCTGAACGCGCAGATCGAGGAGGCGTTCACGGGCCACGAGGTCGTCACGGCCTTCGGCCGCCGCGAGGAGGTCCGGGCCCGGTTCGCGCAGAAGAACGCCGAGCTGTACGAGGCCGGTGCCGGCGCGCAGTTCCTCTCCGGCACGATCATGCCGTCGACGACCCTCATCGGGAACCTCGTCTACGTCGCGATCGCCGTCGTCGGCGCGACGATGGTCACGAGCGGTTCCATCACCATCGGCGGCGTGCAGGCGTTCGTGCAGTACTCCCGGCAGTTCACCCAGCCGCTCGCGCAACTGGGGTCGATGGCGAACCTCCTGCAGTCCGGCGTGGCCTCGGCCGAACGCGTCTTCGAGGTCCTGGACGCCCCGGAGATGACGCCCGAACCCCAGGGCGGGCCCCGGCCGGCGGGACCCGGACGCATCGAGCTCCAGCACGTCTCGTTCGGCTACTCCCCCGACGTCCCGCTCATCGAGGACCTCTCGTTCACCGCCGAACCCGGGCACACGGTCGCGATCGTGGGCCCGACGGGGGCCGGCAAGACGACGCTGGTGAACCTGCTGCTGCGGTTCTACGAGGTCGACTCCGGGCGCATCCTGCTCGACGGCGTCGACATCGCCACGATGTCGCGCCAGGACCTGCGGGCCCGGACGGCGATCGTGCTGCAGGACACGTGGCTGTTCGCCGGGACCATCGCGGAGAACATCGCCTACGCCCGACCCGACGCGAGCGAGTCGGAGGTCCGGGAGGCGGCCGCCGCGGCGTCGGTGGACACCGTCGTCGCCGCCCTGCCGCAGGGGTACGACACCGTCGTGGACGACGACGCGGGCCGCATCAGCGCCGGGGAGAAGCAGCTCGTGACCATCGCGCGGGCCCACCTGGCCCGCCCGCAGCTCCTCGTCCTGGACGAGGCGACGAGCTCCGTGGACACCCGCACCGAACGCCTCGTGCAGCAGGCGATGGCCGCGCTGCGCCGGGACCGCACGAGCCTGGTCATCGCCCACCGCCTGTCCACGATCCGCGACGCCGACCTCATCCTCGTGATGGAGGCCGGGCGGGTCGTGGAGCAGGGCCGGCACGCCGACCTCGTCGCGGCCGGCGGCGCCTACGCGCGGTTGCACCACGCGCAGTTCGCCGGGGCCGCCACCGAGGTCGAGTAGGGGACGCCGGGCGCGGTTCAGAGCTCGATGCCGCGCTCCAGCACCGTGAGCTGGCGGCGGGCCATCGCCAGGTTCGCGCGGCCGCGGTCCAGGACGAGGTAGAGGAACAGCCCCTGCCCGTTCTTGCTCTGCAGCAGGCGGATGAGGTGGAACTGCGTGCCGAGCGTGGCGAGGACGTCCTCGGGGGTGTCGTCCAGGCCCAGGCGCTGCAGCGTGCGCAGCTCGGCGCGCACGACGTCGGTGTTCCCGGCCGCGGCGACCTCCAGGTCCAGGGTGCCGCCGCCGGCGGACCCCAGGCACATGCCCGACTCGTAGTCGACGAGGGCGGCGGCGATGGCCCCCTCGATCTCCAGCGCGCCCTTGAGGGTTTCGTCGACGGTGGCCACGGGGTCCTCCTGCTGTGCGGTGTGCGGTGTGCGGTGCGTGGTGCGCTCCGGGCAGGGGCGTCCGCCCCCGCCCCCGCACCATCGGCTCCGCGGGCCGTGCGGTGAAGCGACGGCTGCGGGGTTACCCCCGCCCGGGCGAACGACCCGCCGCCGCGGGCGGGCGGACCCCGCCCCGTCCGGGTGAGAAGGTCGTCCCCGTACCGCTCGCCGCACCGACCCCGTTGGAGCCCGCCCCCGTGTCCCCCCGCCCCGTGCTCGACGTGCTGCGCCGGCACCGTCGGGCGGCCGCCCTCGGTTGCGGCTCCTCGATGCTGCACCAGACGTGCGAGGCCCTCGTGCCCGTCGCCATCGGCCTGGCCGTCGACCGCGCCGTGGCCACCGGCGACGTGCACGCCGTCGTCCTGTCCGTGGCCGGGGTGCTCCTGCTCTTCGCCGTCCTCAGCTCCGCCGGCACCTTCGCCTTCTGGGTGATCGACCGCGCCGAGTTCGCCGAGGCCCACCACCTGCGCACCGCCGTGGCCCGCGCCGTCCTGCGCGACCCCGCCGCGCTGGGGGACCGCCAGGTCGGCGACGCCCTGTCCGTGGCGACCTCCGACACCCGGCACGCCGCCGAGGCCCTGGGCCTGGTGAGCTTCCTGGCCTCGGGCTGCTTCGGCCTGCTCGTCGCCGCCGTCGTCCTGCTGCGCATCGACGTCGCGCTCGGCCTGGGCCTGCTCGTGGCGGTGCCGCTGCTGGTCCTGGGGTTGCAGGCCCTCGCCCCGCGGCTGGAGGCCCGGGTGCACGACCGGCAGCGCACGGCCGGGCTGGCCGCCGCCGTGGCCGCCGACCTGCTGGCCGGGCTGCGACCGCTGCGCGGGTTCGGCGGTGTCCCCGAGGCCGTGCGCCGCTACCACCGCGCCAGCTCCCTCTCGCGCCGCGCGGCCGTCGGGGCGGCCGGGGCGACGTCCGTCGTCGTGGGCGTCAGCACCCTGGCCACCGGGGCCGTGCTCGTCGCCACGGCCGCCGTCGCGGGGACCTTCGTGGCCCGCGGCCGCCTCGACGTCGGCGAGTTCGTCACCGTCGTCGGGATGGCGAGCTTCCTGGCCGACCCCGTGCGCACCATCAGCCACTGCGTCCAGCAGCTCGCCGTGTCCCGCGCCGGCGCCCGCCGCGTCGCCGAGCTGCTCCGGCCGGGCGCGCCCCGCCGGCCGCTGGAGGACTCCCCCTCCCCCGCGCACGTCCCCGTCCCCGTCCCTACCGTGCCCGGGGAGGTCCTGGGCGTCGTGACCACCGACACCGCCACGGCCGACGCGGTCACGGCCGCCTTCGCCGCGGTGCCCGGCGCGCTTGTCGAACCCTCGCACACCGTCCTGCTCGGGCAGACGCTCGCGGACGCCCTCGCCTCCGGTCCCGTCCCGGCCGGACGGGGCGTCCCGCTGGCCGCGGCGCTGGAGGCCGCGGCCGCCCCGACCGACCTCGACCTCGCGCTGCACGACGGCGGCACCAACGTCTCCGGCGGTCAGCGCCAGCGCATCGGCCTGGCCCGGGCGCTGGCCGCCGACCGCGAGCTGCTCGTCCTGCGCGACCCGACCACGGCCCTGGACGCCGTCACCGAGGACCGCGTCGCGGCGGGCCTGCGCGACCTGCGCGCCGGGGCGGGCACGACCGTGCTCGTGACGTCCTCCCCGCTGCTGCTGTCCCGCTGCGACCGCGTGGTCCTGCTCGGTCCCGGCGGCCGGCACGCCACGGGCACCCACGCGGGCCTGCTGGACGACCCCGACTACGCGGCGGCGGTGGCCCGGTGAGCGGGACCCCGCCGGTCGGGGCCCTGCCGGTCGCCTCCGGGCGGCGCTCGGCGGCCGTGCTGTGGCGGACGGCCGCCGCGCACCCCGCCGACCTCGCCCGCGCCCTGAGCACGACCGTGCTCTCCAGCGCCGGGACCGTCGCCCTGCCCCTGCTGCTGGGCCGGGCCGTCGACGTCGTCCGGGCCGGGGAGGGGCTGACCCCGCTCGTCGTGCAGCTGTCCGTCGTGGCCCTGCTGACGGCCCTGACGACCGCCCTGGCCCGCCGCGACGCCGAACGCCTCGGGGCCGCGGTGGCCGCCGACCTGCGCGAACGCGTCGTGGACCGCTCGCTGCGGATGAGCCCGCGCGTCCTGGAACGCGCCGGCTCCGGTGACGTCGCCTCCCGCGTGACCGAGGACGTCGAGCTGTTCACCGCCTCGGTGCAGCTCGGCGCGGGCGTCCTGACGGCGCTGGTGACGGTGCTGCTGTCCGCCGTGGGGTTCCTGTCCCTGGACTGGCGCCTGGCCCTGGCCTTCTGCGTCGTCTTCCCCGTCTACGCCGCCAGCCTGCGCTGGTACCTGCCCAAGGCCGGCCCCCTGTACGCGGCCGAGCGGTCCGTGGCCGCCGACCGCTCGCAGGTGGTCCTGCAGTCGCTGCACGGCGCCGCCACCGTGCACGCCTACGGGATGGCCGACCTGCAGGGCGACCGGGTCGAGGCGGCCTCCCTGCGCACCGTCGGGGCCTCCCGCGCGGCGCTGCGCACCTTCGCGCGGTTCTCCATGTCCATGAACGGCGCCGAGGCCGTGGGCCTGTCCGCGCTGCTGCTCACGGGGTTCCTCCTCGTGCGCGGCGACGTGGTGACCGTCGGTGCCGTCACGGCCGCCGCGCTGCTGTTCCACCGCCTGTTCGGGCCGCTGGGCACGCTGCTGCTGTCCTTCGACGAGGTCTCCCGCGCCGCCGCCGCCCTCAACCGGCTCGTCGGCGTCGTCGACCTGCCCGCCGAACCGGCCCCCGACCCCGCGGTCCTGGCCCGCGCGCCGCGCGCGCGGGTCGGGCTCGTCGTGCGCGGCCTGACGCACGCCTACGACGAGACCCCCGGGGCCGCGCCGGTCCTGCACGAGGTCGACCTGGAGGTGCCCGCGGGCACCTCGCTGGCCGTCGTCGGCGAGAGCGGGGCGGGCAAGACGACGCTGGCGGCGATCGTGGGCGGGGTGTTCCCCGCCACCGCCGGGACCGTCACCCTCACCGGGCCCGCCGGCGCGGTGGACCTGGGGGCGCTGGACGCCGGCGCGGTGCGCGAGCGGATCGGGGTCGTCGCCCAGGAGTCGCACGTCTTCACCGGCACCCTGCGCGAGGACCTCACCCTGGCCCGCCCGGGGGCCACGGACGCGCAGGTGCGCGCGGCGCTCGCGGTCGTCGGCGCGCAGGACTGGGTGGCGGCCCTGCCCGGCGGGCTCGACACCCGCGTCGGGCCCGGGGAGCTGCCGCTGTCCCCGGCCCGGGCCCAGCAGCTCGCCCTGGCCCGGCTGGTGCTGCGCGACCCGCCCGTGGTGGTCCTGGACGAGGCGACCGCGGAGGCCGGCAGCGCCGGGGCCCGGGACCTGGAGCAGGCCGCCGTGGCCGTCGTGCGGGGGCGCACGGCCCTCGTCGTGGCGCACCGGCTCAGCCAGGCCGCGGCGTGCGACCGGATCGCCGTGATGGCGGCGGGGCGGGTGGTCGAGCTGGGCCCGCACGAGGACCTGCTCGCCCTCGGTGGCCGGTACGCGCGGCTGTGGGCGACCTGGTCGCGCTCGGCGCTGCCCACCTGAGCCCGCCCGGGCGGAACCGGGCGTGGGACCGGCGGCGTAGCGTGCGACCGTGCCCGCCCCGGACCCCTCCCCCGGCACCGCTCACGAGGGCCCCCACGAGGACCCGCACGAGGACCCGCACGAGGTCCTGCGCGCGGCCCTGGCCGACGGGGTCCGCGACCGACTGTTCTCCGGGGCCACGGCGGCCTTCGCCGGGGCGGACGGCCGCGTGCACCGCGCGGCGGCGGGCGCGCTCGCCCGCGACGACGACACCCCCGTGCACGCCGGGACCCGGGCCGACCTCGCGTCGCTGACGAAGGTCTTCACGGCCGCCGCGGCGCACGAGCTGGCGGCGGTCGGCGCGCTGGACCTGGACCGGCCGACCGAGCGGGGTTTCACCCCGCGCCAGCTCATCGCCCACACCTCGGGCCTGCCCGCCGAGTCCGACGTGTGGCGGCGCACCGACCTGCGCCCGGCCCAGCGGTTGCAGCGCGCCCTGGACACCCCGCTGGTCTCGGCCCCCGGTGCGGTGTTCCGCTACTCCTGCGTCGGGTACGTCACCCTCGGGCACCTGCTGGAGGAGGCCACGGGGCAGGGGCTGGACGGCCTCGTGGAGGAGGTCGTCGGCGTCCCGCTCGGCGCCCGGTCGCTGGACTGGGGGCTCACCGACCGGCCCGCCGCCGGTCCGGTGCTGGCGACCGAGACCACCTCGACGTGCCCGACCCCGCGCGGGGTGGTGCACGACGAGCTCGCCCGGTCGCTGGCCCGGCCGGCGGGCAACGCGGGGTTGTTCGGGGCCGCCGACGACGTGCTGGCCCTGGGCCGCGCGCTGCTGGCGGGCACCCTCGAGGCGGGGGCGGCCCTGCGCACCGGCGACCCGGCGTGGATGGCCGGCCCGGCCCAGCGCGGGCACACCGGGTTCACCGGGACCTCGCTGCTGCTGGACCCCGGCACCGGCGCGTGCCTGGTCCTGCTGACCAACCGCGTCCACCCCGACCGCGCGCTCGTCGACCTCACCCCGTTCCGGAAGTCCCTGGCGCGGCGGCTGACCGCGCGGCCATGATCGGGGCGTGGACGACGACACGCTCGACCTCGCCCGGCTGGTGCGCCGCTACCTGGAGGAGGTGGTCCACTCCCCGCTCACCGAGGCCGGCCGGGGCGGGCCGCAGATCGGGGACGTCGTCGCCGAGCACCTGGGCGTCGCCGTCGCGGACCTGCCCGTCGTGCGCGAGGAGGTCCCCGACCACCAGTTCGTCGACCTCGACATCGCGCTGACCCTGCTCGCCGAGCGCGGCGGCGGGGAACGGGTCATCGGCATCGGTGGCGGCGACCAGCGCGCCCACCACTCCTTCTCGGACCTGCTGAGCGGGCCGTGGACCCGGTTCGGGCTCGGCGCCGTGGACCGCGTGAACCTGCCGACGGGACCGGACACGAGCCGGCGCGCGGTCGGTTTCGGGGTGCGGGTGCTGCGCTTCGGGGGCACGCCCGTCGCGCTGCTGCAGCGGGCCGCGCAACGGCAGTTCGGGCAGCCGAGCTGCCTCGAGGTGGTCTGCCCCGACGAGGCCGTCGTCGCCGCGTTCATCACCGAGGTGCGCCGGCTC
Organism: Kineococcus halophytocola; assembly: GCF_041276425.1. Taxonomy (NCBI): domain Bacteria; kingdom Bacillati; phylum Actinomycetota; class Actinomycetes; order Kineosporiales; family Kineosporiaceae; genus Kineococcus; species Kineococcus halophytocola. The sequence goes on from NZ_JBGFTU010000013.1 coordinate 32,927, forward strand.
ATGCTCGAGCACAGCGTGCTGCGCGGGCAGGTCCTGTCGTTCTCCGGTTCGCCCTACGAACCCCACAACGCGGGCATCACGTTCCTGCACCGCCCGCAGGTCGCGGCGCAGGACGTCGTGCTGCCGCCGGGGGCGCTGGACCGCATCGCCCGGCACGTCGTCGGCGTCGGCGCGCACGCGGCGCGGTTGTCCGGGGCCGGGCAGCACCTCAAGCGCGGGGTGCTGCTCTACGGGCCGCCCGGGACGGGCAAGACCCTCACCGTCCGCCACCTCGTGGCCCGCGCGCAGGGCAGCACCGTCGTCCTGCTCGCCGGGGAGTCCCTGGCCCACGTCACGACGGCCGCGCACCTGGCCCGCGCGATGCAGCCCGCGGTCGTCGTGCTGGAGGACTGCGACCTCGTCGCCGAGGACCGCGGGTTCGACCCCGGTCAGCGCCCGCTGCTGTTCCAGCTCCTGGACGCCATGGACGGCCTCGACGGGGACGCCGACGTCGCGTTCCTGCTGACGACGAACCGCGCCGACCTGCTCGAACGCGCACTGGCGCAACGACCCGGCCGCGTCGACCTCGCCGTCCAGGTGCCGCTGCCGGACCGGGCGGCCCGCAGCGCCCTGTTCCGCCTCTACGCGCGGGACCTCCCGCTGTCGGAGGCGGTGCTGGAGGAGGCCGCCGACCGCACCGAGGGGGTGACGGCGAGCTTCGCGCGCGAACTCCTGCGCCGGGCCGTGCTCGTCGGGGCCGAGGCCGGGCACGACGTCACCGACGACGACGTCCGCTCCGCCCTGGCCGAACTGCTGTCCGACGCCGAGGAACTGACGCGCAGCCTGCTGGGCAGCCCGGCGACGTCCCGCGCTCAGGCCGCGGTCGGCAGGGCGTCCCCGGCGTAGCGCTCCTCCAGGTCGCCCGTCTCCCCCGCCGCCGCGGCGGGCCGGCCCAGCAGGAGGCAGTACGCCCAGAACGCCAGTTCGGCCAGCACCCCGATGCCGATGCGCGCCCACGTCGGCAACCCCGAGGGCGTCACGAAACCCTCGATGACACCGGAGACGAACAGCACGACGACCAGGCCCAGGGCCACGCCGAACATCGCCCGGCCCTGCGTGGCCAGCGAGCCCGACCGGCTGCGCGGGCCGGGTGAGACCCACGCCCAGAACAACCGCAACCCCGCGCCCGCGGCGACGAACACGGCCGTCAGCTCCAGGATCCCGTGGGGCAGGATGAGGCCGAAGAACACCTCCGCGCGCCCGTTGTCGACGAGCAGCCCGCCCTGCAGGCCCACGTTCACGGCGTTGAAGGCCAGCGCGGCGAGCACGGGCAGCCCGGCGATGCCGAGCGCGATGCACGTCGCGGCCACCCACGCGTTGTTCGTCCAGACCCGGCCGGCGAACGCGGCGCTGGAGTACTCGCTGTAGTAGTTCGCGAAGTCGTTCTGGACGAGCCGGCGGATGTCCTCGTTCGACCCGAACACGCTGGCCTGGGCCTCGGGGTTGCCGGCGATCCACACCCCGGCGGCGACGGCGACGACCGTGGTGAAGGCGAACGCCCCCGTCGTCCACCACCGCAACCGCCACAGCGCCGCGGGCAGCCCGCGGGTGGCGTAGTGCGCGAGCTGGCGCCACGCGGTGTACCGGGAACCGGTCAGCCGGGCCCGCGCGCGGACCAGCAGCGTCGACAGCTCGTCCAGCAGCACCGGCTCCGGCTGCGCCGAGCGCAACGCCGAGAGGTGGGTCGCGGTGCGCTGGTAGAGCACGACGAGCTCGTCGGCCTCGGCCCCGTCGAGGCGACGGCGGGCCACGAGCCGGCGCAACCGCGACCACTCGTGCTCGTGCACCGCTCGGAAGGCGTCGACGTCCACCCCGGCAGGCTAACGGCCGCGCCGGACGCCGCAGCGCCCGCGCCGGGCGCGGGTCTGCCCGGGAGGGGCGGGCTCAGCGCAGGGCCAGGCGCGGCACCCCCGGCGGGTCGAACCCCCACACCTGCCCGTAGAAGGACAGTTCGGCCTCCAGGCTGGCGACGACGTTCTCGGCCCGCCGGAACCCGTGCTGCTCGCCGGGGAAGACGACCAGGGCGTGCGGCAACCCCTTGCGGTGCAGGGCGTCGGCGAACGCCTCGGCCTGCCGGCGGGGGACGACGGGGTCGTCGGCGCCCTGGAGCAGCAGGACCGGGCAGCTCAGCCCGTCGACGTGGTGCAGCGGGGCGCGCTGCGCGTAGACGTCGGCGGCCGCGGGCAGCGGGCCGACGAGGGTGTCCAGGTAGCGGGACTCGAAGTCGTGGGTGTCCTCGGCCAGGGCCCGCAGGTCCGCGACGCCGTAGTAGGAGGTCCCGGCGGAGAAGGCGTCGGTCCGGGTGAGGGCGGCCAGGACGGTGAACCCGCCGGCGCTGCCGCCGCGGATCCCGACCTTCCCCGGCGCGGCCAGCCCCCGGTCCACGAGGTGGCGGGCCACGGCCGCGCAGTCCTCGACGTCGACGATCCCCCAGTTCCCGTCCAGGGCCTCCCGGTAGGCGCGGCCGTAGCCGGTGGACCCGCCGTACTGGACGTCGACGACGCCGATGCCGCGGGAGGTGAAGAACGCCACCTCCGGCGAGTACGCCGCGAGCGACTGCGCCGTGGGCCCGCCGTGGACGAACAGCACGTGCGGCGCCGGGCCGTCGTGCGGGTGGTCGGGGTGGGTCGGGGAGTAGCGGTAGGCGTGCACCGACCGGCCGCCCTCGCTGGGGACGGTGAGGAACTCCGGCACCGGCAGGTAGGCCGGGTCCGGGGACGGCCCCGCGGTCCGGGCGGTGAGCACGGCCCCGTCCGCGGCCGAGACCCGGACCACGCGCGCGGCCAGCTCCGGGGAGGCCGCGACGGCCCCGATCCACCCCCCGGCCGCGGCGACCGCGGGCAGGTAGGCGGTGAACGGCAGGTCGAGGGCGTCGAGCCGGCCGCTGCGGCGGTGCACGACGTCGAGCCGGGGCCCGACCCCGCCCCCGGAGGCGGCGTGCAGCAGCGCGATCCGGTCGTCGTCCGGGCCCTCCCCGAGCGCGGCCCAGGAGGTGGTGCCGAACGTCCACGGCGGAAACCCCTGCTCGGCGTCCTCGGGCAGCACCGGCCGCAGCTCCCCGTCGGCGCCGACCTCGCACAGGTTCCAGAACCCGCTGCGGTCGCTCACCACGAGCACGGTCCCGTCGGGGGCGAACCCGGGGTGGACGAGGGACTCCCGGCCCTGCCCGCCCACCAGGACGCGGGCGCCGGTCAGCCGGGGGCCGTCCGGGCCCTGCGACAGCTCCCCGGTCCACAGCTGCGTCCGCTGCCAGGGCATGTCGGGGTGGTCCCAGCCGGTCCACACGAGCCGGCGCCCGTCGGGGGACACGCGCGGGGCGGCCAGGAACCCCGGGCCGGTGAACAGCTCGGCGGGGCCGGCGGTGGCCGCCGACCCGTCGAGCCGGACGTGGACGAGGCTGCGGCGCAGCGCCCCACCGCGCCCGGTGGCGCGCTGGTCCTCGGCGACGAGCAGGACCCCCTCGCCCCACGGGGCCGGGTCGGCGTAGCGGACGCCGTCGGCCGGCACGAGGGCGCGGGGCTCGGCCCCGGGGGCGGGGACGTGGAACCACCGCTGGTCGGCCGCGGAGGCCAGCACCAGCCCGCCCCCGGGCACCGGTGCCCACGACGCCCCGCCGTACTCGTGGACGCGGGTGCGGGCGTCCAGGCCGGGGGCGAACTCCTCCACCCGTCCGTCCGGGCCGCGGCGCAGCACGGCGACGCGCCCGCCCTCGGCCGGGCGCCCCTCGGCCCACCAACAGGTGCCGTCCGCGGCGACGGCGACCCCGGAGAACCGCAGGCCGGCGGCGGCGACGTCGGCGGCCGACACCGGCGAGGTCCACGCTCCGTGGGAGTGCACCGGCCCACCGTAGTCCCGGCGGCCGCACCGGTCCCGGGGGTGCCCGTCGGTACCGTGGGGGTGTGAGCACGCCGCCCCCCGCGCCCGTGGACGGACCCCACCGGCCGCCCCCGGCAGGCCCCGCGGGTCCGGTCGCCGAGGCGGTCGCCGACCCGGTCGGGGAGATCGTCACGGGCGAGGCGGTCGTCCTCGGTCTGCGCGCCGCCTCCTTCGCCTCCCGCATCCTCGCCGCGGTGCTGGACGCCGTGGTCGTCGGGATCGTCCTCGTGGCGGCGTTCGTCGCCGCGACGTCGCTGCTGAGCGACAGCACCGAGGCGACGACGGCCGCCATCGGGCTGAGCCTGAGCGTGCTGTGCCTGGTGGGCATCCCGGCGGCGGTGGAGACGGCCACGCGGGGCCGTTCGGTCGGCAAGCTCGTCGTGGGGGTCCGGACCGTCCGCGACGACGGCGGCCCGGTGCGGTTCCGGCACTGCCTGGTCCGCGCGGTCACGGGGGTCTTCGAGCTGTGGGCCCTGGCGGGCAGCCCGGCCATCATCTGTGCGCTCGTCACCGCGCGCGGCAAGCGCCTGGGCGACCTGCTGGCGGGCACCTACGTGGTCCGCGAGCGCACCGCGGCCCGGCACCGTCCCCTGCCCCCGATGCCCCCGGAGCTGGCCGGCTGGGCGCGCACGGCCGACATCGGGCGGCTGCCGCTGGCCACGACGACGGCGGCCCGGCAGTTCCTGGCCCGCACGGGCACGCTGAACCCCGCCTCGCGGGAGGCGCTGCGCGTGCAGCTCGCCGACGCCCTGCTGCCGCACGTCTCCCCCGCCCCGCCGCCGGGCACCGACCCCGAGCGCTTCCTCGTCGCGGTGCTCGTCGAGCGCCGGGACCGGGAGTTCGCGCGGATGGAGCGGCGGGAGAACCGGACCCGGGAGCTGGAGCGGACCATCGGACGCTCCTGACGCCCTGAACCCCGACCCCGGCCCCGCGCCGGGGGTCAGAGCAGGGGCAGGACCTCCCCGGCCGTCCACGGGCGCAGCGTCAGCACCGTCGTCGTCTCCGGCAGCCCCGCCTGCGGCCAGGCCACGGTGAGCTCGAGGCGGTGGTCGCGAGCCACCTCCTCGGGCCGGACGTCGATCCAGAAGGTCGCGTCGAGGTCGTAGGCGTCCTCCCCGCCGGACCCCCGCGCCTGGGAGGGGTCGGCGAAACCCTCGTGCCCGCCGACGCGGACGGCGACGGCGGGTTCGGACCAGCCCTGCGGCCCGTCCTCGTCGACCCCGCCCCACTGACTCTGCCGCAGCGCGGCCTCGGCCTGGACGCCCTCGGCACGCAGCACGAACGGCAGCGACAGCCCGTCAGCGTGGGCGAAGACGCAGCGCAGGGCCGCGACGATGCCCGTGGCCCGGGCCAGGACGACGGGGCCGTGCACGACGGCCCCGAGGTCCTCCGGTTCGACGGCGGGCGGCCAGCGGTGAGGACTCAGCACCCCCCGATCGTGCCAGGGTGCCGCCCGCGGGGTCAGGCCGAGCGCAGCACCGTCGTCGACCACTCCCCCACGAGCAGCTCGCCGACCTCGCGGCCGACCTCCTGCTGCGGGTCCGACGACACGACGAGCGTCCACGGGCCGCCCGGCGCGGGCGGGACGGTGAACTCGACGGGGTTGGTGGCCCCGTTGACGAGCAGCAGCACCGTCGCGGACCCCTCGGCCTGGAACTGCACGGCGTAGGCGCGGGCGTTCGCGTCGTCCCACTCCTCCTGGCCCATCGGCTCGCCGTCGGCGCGCAGCGAGACGGTGTTCGGCCCGGCGGTCCCGGAGAACCACTGCGGCCGCAAGGCAGGCGTCTCGCGGCGCAGGGCGATGAGCTCGCGGGTGAAGGCGAGCAGGTCGGCGTCCACGGCCGACCAGTCGAACCAGGAGATCTCGTCGTCGTGGCAGTAGGCGTTGTTGTTGCCCTGCTGGGTGCGGCCGAACTCGTCCCCGCCGAGGATCATCGGGATGCCCGCGCTGAGCAGCAGCGTGGTCAGCAGGTTGCGCCGCTGCCGGGCGCGCAGGGCGTTGACCCCCTCGTCGTCCGTGGGCCCCTCGGCACCGCAGTTCCACGACCGGTTGTCGCTCTCGCCGTCGGCGCCGCCCTCGCCGTTGGCGTCGTTGTGCTTCTCGTCGTAGGCGGTGAGGTCGGCCAGGGTGAACCCGTCGTGGGCGGTGAGGAAGTTCACGCTGCACAGCGGGGACCGGCGGTCGGCCTCGTAGACGTCGGGGCTGCCGGTGATGCGCTGGGTCAGGTCCCCCAGCGACCCCTGGCCGCGCCAGAAGTCGCGGACGTCGTCGCGGTACTTGCCGTTCCACTCCGACCAGCGGGCCGGGAAACCCCCGACCTGGTAGCCGGCGGTGTCCCAGGGCTCGGCGATGAGCTTGGCGGGGGCCAGCACCGGGTCCTGGTGGACGATGTCGAGGAACGCGGAGTGGACGTGGGCGTCGCCCCACTGCCGGGTCAGCGTCGTGGCCAGGTCGAAGCGGAACCCGTCGACGTGCATCTCGGTCACCCAGTAGCGCAACGAGTCCAGGACCAGCTGCAGCGCCGCGGGGTGGGAGACGTTGAGGGAGTTCCCGGTGCCGGTGGTGTCGAAGTAGTTCTCCGGGTCCTCCTCCACGACGCGGTAGTAGGACCCGTTGTCGATGCCCTTGAGGGACAGCGTCGGGCCCTTGTGGTTGCCCTCGGCGGTGTGGTTGTAGACGACGTCCAGGACCACCTCCAGACCCGCGGCGTGCAGGGCCTTGACGAGCTCCTTGAACTCGGCGACCTGCCCGCCGCCGCCGCCCCCCTGGACGTGAGAGGCGCTGTACTCGTTGTGCGGGGCGAAGAACCCGATCGAGTTGTAGCCCCAGTAGTTGCGCAGGCCCTTCTCGGCCAGGTGGGAGTCCTGCACGAACTGGTGCACCGGCAGCAGCTCGACGGTCGTCACCCCGAGGTCGAGGAGGTGCTGGATCGCGGCCGGGTGCGCCAGACCCGCGTACGTGCCGCGGATCTCCTCGGGCACGTCGGGGTGCCGCTGGGTGAACCCCTTGACGTGCACCTCGTAGACGACGGTGTCGGCGTGCGGGACCCGCGGCGGGGCGTCGTCGCCCCAGTCGAAGGCCGGGTCGACGACGACGGCCTTGGCCACCGACCCCGCCGAGTCGGCGTCGTTGCGCTGCTCGGGGTCGTCGAAGGTGTGCCCGAACGTCTCCTCCCCCGCGCCCCAGGACCCCTCGACGGCCAGGGCCCACGGGTCGAGCAGGAGCTTGGCGGGGTTGTGCCGCAGGCCCTCGCCCGGTTCCCACTCCCCCTCCACGCGGAACCCGTAGCGGGTCCCGACGCCGCCGGGGACCAGGCCGTGGAACACGTGCCCGGTCCGCTCGTCCAGGCGGTGGCGCGTCTCGGCGCCGTTCTCGTCGAAGACCGCGACGTCGACGGCCTCGGCCGTCTCGGAGTACACGGCCACGTTCAACCCGTTCTCGCGCAGGGTGACGCCGAGGGGGTAGGGGGTGCTCTCGTTCACCCTCAGATCGTGCGGCCTCCGGGCGCCGTCCGCGCGCCGGGGCACGACGGCGCCCGGCCCCCCGAGGGGTGCCGGGCGCCGGTGGTGCCTCGGTGGTGGTGCCTCAGTAGCGGTAGTGCTCGGGCTTGTACGGGCCCTCGACGTCGATGCCGATGTACTCGGCCTGCGACTTCGTCAGCTCGGTGAGCCGGACGCCGAGGGCGTCCAGGTGCAGGCGCGCGACCTTCTCGTCGAGCTTCTTGGACAGGCGGTGCACCCCGACGGGGTACTCCTCGGGCTTGGTGAACACCTCGATCTGGGCGACGACCTGGTTGGCGAAGGAGTTCGACATGACGAAGCTCGGGTGCCCCGTCGCGTTGCCCAGGTTCAGCAGCCGGCCCTCGGACAGGACGATGACGCTGTGCGCCTGCACCGCGTCCTCGCCGGTGCCGGAGGCGGGGATGCGCCACTCGTGCACCTGCGGCTTGATCTCGACCTTCTCCACGCCCGCGATCCGGCCCAGGCCGGCCATGTCGATCTCGTTGTCGAAGTGGCCGATGTTCCCCACCAGGGCCTGGTGCTTCATCTTGGCGATGTCGGCCGCCATGACGACGTCCTTGTTGCCCGTGGCGGTGATGAAGATGTCGGCGGTGCGCACGACGTCCTCGAGGCGGACGACCTGGTACCCGTCCATCGCGGCCTGCAGGGCGTTGATGGGGTCGATCTCGGTGACGACCACGCGCGCGCCCTGGCCGCGCAGCGACTCCGCGCAGCCCTTGCCGACGTCGCCGTAGCCGAGCACGACGGCCGTCTTGCCGCCGATGAGGACGTCGGTGCCGCGGTTGATCCCGTCGATGAGGGAGTGCCGCGTGCCGTACTTGTTGTCGAACTTCGACTTCGTCACCGAGTCGTTGACGTTGATCGCCGGGAAGGGCAGCACGCCGTTGCGGTGGTACTCCGCCAGGCGGTGCACGCCCGTCGTGGTCTCCTCGGTGACCCCGCGGATGCCGTCGGCCACGCGGGTCCAGCGCTGCGGGTCCTCCGCGAGGCTCCCCCGCAGCAGCTCCAGGACGACGGCGTACTCCTCGGAGTCCTCCGGCGTCGTGGCCGGGACCGCGCCGGCGGCCTCGAAGCGCTTGCCCTCCAGGACGAGCATGGTGGCGTCGCCGCCGTCGTCCAGGATCATGTTCGGGCCGATGCGGTGGCCCTGCTCGTCGGTGCCCCAGTCGAAGATGCGCTCGGCCAGCGCCCAGTACTCCTGCAGCGTCTCGCCCTTCCAGGCGAAGACGGGGACGCCCGCGGGCGCCTCGGGAGTGCCCGAGCCCACGACGACGGCCGCGGCGGCCTGGTCCTGGGTGGAGAAGATGTTGCAGCTGGCCCAGCGGACCTGCGCGCCCAGCGCGACGAGGGTCTCGATGAGGACGGCGGTCTGCACCGTCATGTGCAGGGAACCGGCGATGCGGGCGCCGGCCAGCGGCTGGGACTCGCCGAACTCGGCGCGCAGCGCCATGAGCCCGGGCATCTCGTGCTCGGCCAGACGCAGTTCGTGGCGTCCGGCCTCGGCCAGGGAGAGGTCCCGGACCTGGTACTCGAAAGACATTCTCGTCCTCTCGTGACGGTTCGTGACGTTCCCCCGGCACGGCCCCTCTGGGCCCTCGAGCGGCATCACCGCGCGCCGGAGCGCCCTCCAGCCTACGCGGCCGCCGGTCCGGCGGCACTCAGCCCAGGGCGGGGACCGGGCGCGCCGACGGCGGCTGCGCGGCCGGCCGGCCGGCCGTGGTCCGCACCGGCAGGGTGAACCAGAACACGCTGCCCCCGCGGGGGTCGTCGTCGAGCCCGATGTCGCCGCCCAGGCGCAGGACGATGCGCCGGCACAGGGCCAGGCTCAGGTGGTTCGTGCGCCGCTCCACCTCGGCGTCCTCCCCCGCGAAGGGCTCGAAGACGGTGGCCCGGCGTTCGGCCGGGACCCCCAGGCCGCGGTCGCGCACCTCGATGCGCCAGACCTCCCCCCGGAACCGCGACCCGGTCAGGTCGGCGCTGAGGGTGATGACGGCCGGCTGCCCGTACGGGGCGTGCACGACGGCGTTGTCCACCAGCCGTTGCAGCACCTGCTGCAGCAGCCAGGGCTCCCCGACGACCTCCGGCAGCGGCTGGACCTCGATGCGCGGCTGCAGCTCGTCAGGCAGGTGGGCGCTCAGGGCCTCCTGCCCGTCGGCCACGAGGGTGCCCAGGGCCAGCAGGTCGACGGTGCGCTCGGTCAGGGCCATCTCGCTGACCCGGGCGTACAGCAGCAGGTCGTCGACGAGGCGGCGGGCCGTGTCGAGGCGGCGGTCGACCCGGTCCAGCCGGGTCTGCCAGTCCGCCGACGTCCAGCCGTCGGTCTCGCGGGCGGCACCGGCCATCTCGGACAACCGGGCCAGCGGCAGCCGCAGCCGGTCGGCGACCACGGTGCTGTAGGCGTCCAGCTCGGACTCGCGCGTGCGCAGCGCCTCCTCGCTGCGACGCCGGGAGGCGACCTCCTCGGCCAGCTCCACCGTCGCCAGCTCGACGTCGCGCTTGGCGCGCTCGCGGCCGGCGGTGACGGAGAACAGCAGCCCGGCCAGCAGCAGCGAGGCCACCCCGCCGACGACGAGGGCGACGAAGGGGCCCGCACCGGTGGCCCGGTCCTCGGCCGCCCGGGTGGGCACGGCGGACAGGGTCCACCGGCGGGTGCCGGCGATGACGGTGGCGCTCTGCGCCGGGTGGTCGGACAGCCGCCCCTGCTCGTGGACCTGGCCCATGAGGACGGGGGCGGCCCGGTCCGTGGTGTCCCACAGCTGCAGGCGCCCGTCCACGCCGCCGGCCGAGCGGGCGCTGGAGGTCAGCACGTCGCTCACCCGGAAGGCCCCGGCGACCCAGCCGCGGAAGACGTCCTGGTCGACCTGGCCGCGCCCGCCCAGGACCGGGGCGGTGAGGACGACGGACTGCTGCTGCTCCTCGACCGGCAGGGACCGGTCGGCGAGCAGGACGTAGGGCGCCGAGATCGCCAGCGACCCGGTCTCCCGGGCCGTGGTGGCGGCGACGGCGACCGGCCCCACGGCGGCGGCGTCGACCCCGCGCAGGGTCTCGCGCGTGCCGATGCCGCGGTAGGCGACGATGAACCGGTGCTCCCCGACCTGGGTCTGGGCCGGGTGCAGGGTGATGGGGGCGTCGAACTGGGCCCGGAACCGCTCCTGCGCCGCGGTGACGGCCGCCGGGTCCTGCGCCACGGGCACCGTGTAGCTCAGGCTCGACAGCCCCGGCAGGGCGTCGGCGACGGCCGACATGGTGTCGAACTCGGGGTCCTCGGTCGGCGCCTGCTCGGCGATCCCCTGGCTCAGGGCGTCCAGGACGGTGCTGTACTGCTTCACGGCGTCCCCCAGGGCCCGGCCCTGCTCGTCGACCAGCGCCTGGCTGGCCTCCTGGGCCCGGCGGGAACCGGCGGCGTCGAGCCCGAGGCTGACGCCCACGGTGCCGCCGATCCCCACCAGCAGGACCACGACCGGCAGGACGAGCACGGCGGCCCGGCGGCGCAGGCTGCGCGGGGCGGCCGGGGCGGCAGGAGGAGGAGTCACGGTGAGGGCATCGGCAGCGACCGGCTCCTTCTAGACGTCTGCGCCCCCAGGTTGTTGTAGAAATCTAGTACTCGTTCGGCGGATACGGACCGGCCCGGCCCGGTCCGATGCCTTCTGCGTGAACCTGGTGGAACTCGCGGCCCGCAGCACGCCGCCCTCGCCCTCGACCGCGGTGCTGCGCACGCGCGCCCGCCGTCCCGCGGCGCAGGACGTGGCCGGCACCTCGCTGCGCCGCAGCGCCCGCCAGGTCGTCGACGCCCTGGCCGGCTCCAGCGGCCTGGAGACCTGGTACCTGGGGCGGGTCGACGGCGAGACGCTGCTGCCGCTGGCGGTCTCGACCGGGTCCCGGTCCGTGACCACCGGCCGCCGGGTGCGCTGGTCGGACACGCCGTGCCGCCGCATGGCCAGCGGGCTCGGCCCGACCGTGGCCCCCGTGGTGGCCGACGTGCCCAACTACGCCCGCGCCCCCTTCTCCCTCGCCCTGGGGGTCACGGCCTACGCCGGGCTGCCCCTGCACGACCGCGACGGGCGCCTGCTCGGGGTCCTGGCCGGCTGGAGCACCCGCCCGGCACCGGTCGTGACCCCCGGCCTGGAACCGGTCCTGCGGGCCTTCAGCGAGCTGCTCACCCAGGCCCTGGACGCCGAGGTCCGCGACGACGAGGCCCAGCGGGCCACCGAGCGCGAGGCCGTGCGCCGCCGGGCCGCGGACAAGGTCACCTCGCTGTCGAGCCGCACCGGCTGGGGCGCGGTCCTGCGCGAGGAGGACCGGCGCTGCGCCGAGCGCGGCCTGCCCGTCGCGCTGCTCGTCGTCGACGTGGGTCTCGTCCGGTCCTCGGCGCGGCTGCAGCGGGCCACCCAGGCGATCGTGCGGGCCCTGCCCGACGCGCTGGTCTCGCGGCTGAACGCCCGCCAGTTCGGGGCCGTCCTGCCCGACGTGGAACCCGACGAGGTCGCGGCCACCGCCGAGGAGGTGGCGACCGCCCTGCGCTCGGAGGGGTTCACGGCCAGCACCGCCTGGGCGACGTCGGGTGAGGCCGGGGACCTCGGGGCCGTCTGGCTGCTGGCCGAGCAGCGCCTCTACAGCGCCCGCCGCGACGGGGTGCGCCCGTGAGCGCCGTCCCGGTCCCGCCCCCCGCCGGGCGGCTGGCGCCGGCGCTGCGCCGGATCGGCCCCGTGCGCCTCACGCTGACCGCGGCGCTGCTGACCGGCACCGTCGTCCTGCTCGGGCACGACCGCGCCGTGCGGCACGCCGAGGCCTGCGTCTCGGCCTTCCTGGTCCGGCGGACCTGGGGCCCGGAGGCGCGCTGCCTGGCCGACAACACCCTCTACCGGGTCGACGGGGTCCTGGCCGGGCACACCGTGACCATCGGGTGCAGCGCCGTCGTGCTGCTGGTGCCGTTCGTCCTCGTGGCGGCGCTGCTGCTGCCGGTGCGGCGGATGCCGGCCGTCGTCACCCTCGGCTCGCTCGGGGTCGCCGCGGTCGTCGTCGCGACCGTGAACCAGCTGCGGCTGCTGACCATCGCCACCGGCATCCACCTGTGGGGCCTGGAACGCGGCTACGGCGTCACCCACGTCCTGGCGGGTTCGATCGTCAGCACCGTCGGCATCGTCCTGGGCGGGCTGACGTTCCTCGTCCTGCTCACCCGCGGCGCCCGGGCGGTAGGCCGTGGGTAGCGTCCACCTGGGGCTCGCGCTGCTGAACACCGCGGCGTTCGTCCTGTGCGTGCTGTTCCTCAGCTACGTCATCACCGTCCTGCGCCCCTTCCTGCGCCACCGCGAGGTGGACCTCGGCGACCGCGCCGACGTCGACTGGCACATCGTCATCCCGTGCCTGAACGAGGAGACGGTCATCGTCGGCACGGTCCAGCACCTGCTGGACACCTTCCCCGAGGCCACCGTGTGGTGCATCGACGACGACTCCCGCGACCACACCCACGAACTCCTCACCTGGCTGGCGACCCGGCACGAGAAGGTCCGGCTCATCAGCCGCCGCCCCCCGAACGCCCGCCAGGGCAAGGGCGAGGCCCTCAACGAGGCGTGGCGGCGCATCGGCGCCGAACTGCCCGAGGGGGCTGACCGCTCCCGCGTCGTCGTGGGGGTGGTGGACGCCGACGGCCGGCTGGAGCAGTTCTGCCCCGACGTCATCGCCGGCCCCACCCTGTTCGGCGACCCGACCGTCGGCGCCGTGCAGGTGCAGGTGCGCATCACCGAGGACGTCGACGCCCTCGTCGGCACCGACCTGGACCGCCTCGTCGGGTCCCGGGCCCGGACGAGGGGCGACCACCTCCTCGTCCGGTTGCAGGACCTGGAGTTCGCCGGGCCCATCGCCGCGATGCAGTTCCTGCGCCGGCGCACCGGCAGCGTCGCGATGGGCGGCAACGGGCAGTTCACGCGCCTGACCGCCCTGGACGACGTCGCCCGCGAGCACGGGACCCCGTGGCACGGCGCGCTGCTGGAGGACTTCGAACTCGGGTTGCACGTGCTGCTGGCCGGGCACCGCACCGAGTACTGCCACGACACGTTCGTCGCCCAGGACGGCCTGAACAGGGTCGGACCCCTGCTGCGGCAACGGACCCGGTGGTCGCAGGGGAACATCCAGTGCCTGCGGTACCTGTGGGGCGTCCTGAACTCCGAACGCATCTCGATCCCCGGGGCGCTGGAGATCGCGCACTACATGTGGGTCCCGTTCTCGCAGGTCTTCGGCAGCGTGGTGTTCCCCCTCACCGCCCTCGTCACGTGCTGGTACGCGTTCACCGACCCGCAGGGCCCGGACCGCTGGCTGCTCGCCGGCGCCTGGGGCCTGATCCCCCTCGGACTGCTGTTCGGCGTCCTGCCGCACGCGCTGTGGGGGTCCTTCTACCGCACCCACTGCGGGACGTTCGTCACCCGCCGCGGCGCGCTGTGGATGGCCGTGGCGAACATCGGCTACGGGTACCTGCTGCAGATCTGCGCCTGGCGCGCGCTGTTCCGCGTCCTGCGGGGCCGCACCGAGTGGCACAAGACCGCCCGGGCCAACGACCGGCCCGTCGCGGAAACCCCCCTGCCCACCCCCACCCCGGTCCCGAGCACCTGAAGGAGCAGCACATGGACGAGAACACCACCACTCCCCGCCGTTGGGGACGCCTGCTCACCGCGGGCGTCGCCGGGGCCGCCGCCCTCGGGCTGGCGACGGCGACGTCGGCCGCGGCCGACACCTCGGTCGCCACCGCGAACGCGGTGACGGTCGGCGCCCTCGGCTCCTCGGCCATCACCTCCGGGACGGCGACGGCGTTCAACCCGGGGTCGGGGGGGACCTCGACGCAGGCGCAGACCCCGCTGCTGTCGGTCCTGGGCGGGCAGGGCGGCATCACCGCCGGTGCCCTGGTCCAGACCGCGGTGGCCCGCGAGGACGGGACCTCCGCCGCCTGCGCCGGGATCGTCGGCGCCGGCGGTGGCATCACCATCGGGGCCGACGGGAACTGCGCCGTCTCCAACGGTTCGGGCGGCGTGCAGATCACCCTGGTCCCGGGCACCCCCGAGGTGAAGCTCCTCGGCAAGGTCGTGACGCCCGCGATCGAGGGCACGATCCTCAAGGCCGACGCGATCGTCGCCTCCTGCACCGCGTCGTCCGCACCGGGCTCCACCAGCAGGGTGACCCTGGCGAACGCCCGGGTCACCACCGCCGGGGTGACGGTGCTCACCCTGAAGGCCGATCCCGGCCCCAACGACGGGGTGGAGGTGAAGGGGATCGCGACCCTGGCCCTGCACACGGTGCCGACCAACCCGACCGGGACGGTCCAGGCCACCGCCCTGACGATCAACCTCCTGACCGGGGTCGCCGCGGTCAACCTCGGCACCGTCACCTGCGGCGCCAACGCGCAGACCGTCCCCACCGACGCCCTGCCCGGCCCCACCCTGCCCCTGGCCGCCGCGGCCGTGGCCGCCGTGGGCCTGCGGTTCCGCCGTCCCGTCCTGCAGGCCCTCACCGGCAGGAGCACCCGCCGTGGCTGACGAGAGCACCGACCTCACCGGCAAGGTCGCCGTCGTCTTCGGCACCCGCCCGGAGATCATCAAGCAGGCGCCCGTCCTGCACGCCCTGGGCGCCGACGGCGCGCGGGTCTTCACCGGTCAGCACTACGACCCGGAGCTGACCGACGCGGTCCTGCGGTCCTGCGGGCTGGAGCCGCTGGCGCGCGCCGTCGAGGGCGTCGGCGGCGGCACCCGCGCCCAGCAGGTCGCCAGGATGGTCGACCGGCTCGCCGACCGCTTCACCCGGCAGCGCCCGCGGGCGGTCGTGGTGCAGGGCGACACCAACACCGCCAACGCCGGCGCGCAGGCGGGGCACTACCTGGGGATCCCCGTGGTCCACGTGGAGGCCGGTCTGCGCAGCCACGACCGGTCGATGCCGGAGGAGACCAACCGGCTGCTGATCTCCGCGCTGGCCGACGTCCACTGCGCCGCGACGCCGGAGAACGCGCGCAACCTCCTCGACGGCGCCGTGCCCGCGGGGTCGGTGTTCGTCACCGGCAACCCCGTGGTGGAGGCGGTGACGGCCCTGTGCCCGTCCGAGGAGGAGACCGCGCGGCTGCTCGCCGAGCACGGCGTGGCCCCGGGCGGCGTGGTCGCGACGGTGCACCGGCCGGAGAACACCGACGACCCCGCCCGGCTGGGGGTGCTGCTGGACGGTCTGGGCCGGTTGGGCGTCCCGGTCGCGCTGCCGCTGCACCCGCGCACCCGCAAGGCGCTGGCGGCGTGGGGGGTGGCGGTGCCCGCGGCGGTGCGCGTGCTGCCCCCGGTGGACTACCGGACGTTCCTGGCCTTCACCCGCAGCGCCCACCTGCTGGTGTCCGACTCCGGCGGGGTGCAGGAGGAGGTCACCGTGCTGCGCAAACCCCTGGTGGTGGTGCGCACCAGCACCGAGCGCCCGGAGTCGGTCGCGGCCGGGTTCTCGGTGCTCAGCGAGCCGGCCGACCTGGTGGAGCACGCCGAGCGGATGCTGTCGGCGGAGTCGCTGGCGCGCATCGCGGCGGCCCCCAGCCCCTACGGCGACGGGCTGGCCGCGCAGCGGATCGCGACGCTGGCCCGGGACGGAGCGGTTGTGCTGCAGCAGGTCTGAGTGTCCCGACCGCTCAGGGTGGTGGGCGGGGTGCCGATGGGGAGGGGTCACCGGCGCGAACAGGAGCCCCCCGTGCGACGTCACCCCCCTGCCCACCCGCCCCGCCGGTCACGGCCCCGGCGGGGCCCCGCCGCGGTCCCCGTGCTGGCGCTCGTCGCGCTGCTCACCGGCGCCTGCGGGGCCCCGCCGGTGGGGATGGCCACCGACGCCGTCCGGATCGGCACGTGCAAGGACAAGACGACGGCCGAGGAGATGACCGGGCTCAGCGACAGCTCCCCCGCCGTGCCGTGCACGACGCCGCACACCCTGGAGACGTACGCCTTCGGCACCCTGACCGGGGAGGTCTCCCGGCTGGGGCCGGACCGGCCGGAGCCGGAGGTCCTCGGCTCGGGCACGAGCTGCCCGCTGGAGCCCCTGCGCCCCTACCCGGGGGCCGGGGAGCTGGACAGCCAGTGGGGTGTGTCCGTCTTCGTCAAGCACCCCACGCGCAGCGAGTGGCGGCGGGGGGTGCGCACCGTGCTGTGCGACCTCGTCGTGGAGGCCCCGCCGGCCACCGTCCCCCGCCTCGACGTCCCGCTGCGCGGGATCATGGCCCACCCCGACTCCGCCCGGGTGCGCCTGTGCGCGGACGGGGAGGCGCTGCTGACCTGCGAGCGCCCGCACGACGCCGAACGCGCCGGGGACGTGGACCCCGGGGTGGCCGACGCCGACCGGCGGGCCGCCTGCGAGGACAACGGCCGCGCCTACACCGGCACCGCCCCCGGTGCCGGCGGGGCCGGCTGGCGCGCGCAGGTCCGCGGGGAGGGCCGGACCCAGTGCTGGCTGGTCACCGATGGCGCCCCGCGCACGGGCACCCTGCGCGCCGGGCTGGTGGCGCGGTGAGCGGCCTCGTCCGTGCGCGGCGCACGGCCCGGAGGGCGCTCTCGTCGCCGTTCGCGCTGCTGACGGCGCTGTGCAGCTCCCTGTTCGCCCTGCGGATGCTGGGCGGCGGCCTCATCGGCATGAGCGACCAGGGCGACGGGCACCGCCTGCTGTGCCAGCTGGGTCTGCGCCAGGGCAACGGCTACGACACCTCCACCCGGGACTGGTTCCACCCCCTCTGGTACGACCACACCTGGTACGGGGAGGACTGCGGCGCCGTCGGGGAGCCGTACCGCTCGACGCAGCTCGTCGTGGCCTGGGTCGCCACCCGCCTCACGCACGCCCTCACCGGCCTGGACGGGCTGGACCTGCGGTTCGTGGCCCTGCTGTCCTCGGTGCTCGTCGGTGCGCTCATCGCGGCGATCGCCGTGCTGGCCGCGCGCCGGTGGGTCACCCGGGTGCTGCTGGCCGGGGCGCTGTTCGTCACGACCGCCGACGGCGCCTTCGCCGGGTACTTCGCCTCCGCCTCCTCCGAACCGGGCAGCTTCACCGGCCTGCTCGCCCTGACGGCCGCGGTCCTGGCCCTGCTGCGCACCCCCCGCGTGCGGGTGCACCACCTGCTGCTGGTGACCGCGGCCACCGCGCTGCTGATCGGCGCCAAGACGCAGAACGCCACCGTGCTGGCCGCGGTGGTGCCCCTGCTGCTGCTGCGCCCCCTGGCGTCCCGGCGTCCCGGTGCCGCCCCGGGGTCCTCGGGCTCCCAGCTCCTGCGGCGGCTGCCCGCGCTCGGCCTGGCCGTCGCCCTCGTGGCGGGCTCGGGCGCCTACCTGCACGCGCAGCCGGACCGCTTCACCACCCAGAACGACTACGCCGCCGTGTTCATCGAGATGCTGCCCCACAGCCCCGACCCCGTCGGCGACCTCCGCGCCCTGGACCTGCCCGTCGCGATGGCGGAGTCCTCGGGGATCGCCATCGGCGCGCCGGGCAGCGCCGCCAACTCGCTCGACTTCGTCGGGTTCAGCGAGCGCGCCGGCCTGACCCGGCGGGTGCTCGTCTACCTGCAGGCCCCCCCCAGCGCCTGTGGTCGATGATGGTCCGCGGGGTGGAGGGCATGGGCGTGCTGCGCGCGGACTACGTCTACTCCTACCCGGCCTCCGCCGGGCACCCCCGGGGAGCCTTCGAGTGCCGGGTGTGCGTGGTGCAGGACTTCTGGAAGGGCGCCTTCGACGGCAGGCCCGCCCTGCTCATCGCCACCTACCTGCTGTGCGCGGCCGTCTGCGCCACGATCACCCTCACGCGCCGGCGCCAGCTCGCCACCCGCGCGATCAGCGGCACCGCCCTGGTGCTGCTGGTGGCCCTGACCTCGCAGTTCTGGGTGGTCATGCTCACCGAGGGTGCCTCCGACCTCGTCAAGCACATGGTCGGTGCGAACTTCACCCTCGCCCTCGTGGTCGTGCTGACGCTCGCCGCGCTCTGCGCGTGCGCGGTGCGCGACCCGCAGGACGTCCCGCCCCCCGCGGCGGGCTGAGGCACCGTGCGACGGGACGGCCCCGGGTCCCGCCCGAGGTCGCGGTGTCACCCGTACGGCCGATGGATGGGGCCGGTCCGGCCTCCGATTTCTAGATGGTGACCAGTCGAAGCAGTGCGCCGACCGCCGACCTCGGCGACGAGGGCCCCAGCCGCTCCCTCGTCGGGGCCGGGTACCTGCTCACGAGCATGGTCGGCGCCTCGGTGGCGCTGGTGCCCGGGTGGGCGGACGTGCACCGCGCGCCGGTCCTGGTCATCGCGGCGATGGGGTTCACCAGCAGCCTGGCCATGCTGCTGACCCGCCGGTGGCCGCTGCCCGGCCCCCGGACGGGGGTCGTGTCCGCCGCCGTGTCCACCTCCGTGCTCGTCTGGTGCGCGGACGGGTCCGCGGCCGTGGGGGTGCTCGTGGGCCTGTACGCGGCCACGGCGGTGCACATCCCGTTCCTGGGCTCGACCCGCCGGGTCGTCGGGGCCACGGCGCTGCCGTTCGTGCTGCTGCCGGTGGCCCTGGTCACCTCCGGGCACCCCGAGCAGGTGCCGGGCTGGCTGTTCGCCCTGCCCGCCGCCACCGTGCTGCCGGTCCTGGGGGTCCGGTCCCTGCTGCTGCTGGCCGCCCACCGGGCCCGTCGGCACGCCAGCTCCGAGCTGCTGAACCGGGCGGGGCTGCTGGAGACCTGCGCCCACCGGCTGCAGGAGGGCGACGGCCTGGGCGGGCAGGTGACGGTGAGCGTCGTCCACTTCGACGACCTGCGCGAGCTGCGCCTGGCGCTGGGGCCGGCCGCGGCCGAGGAGGTCATCACCGAGTGCGCCCTGCGGGCCGGGGACCTGCCCGGGGCGGTCGTGGCCCGGCTGGACCAGGACACCCTCGCGGTGGTGCGGCCCGCCGAGCTGAACGGCACCGGGGACCCGACCCGCACCGCGCAGGACGAGGGCCGGGTGCTGCGCCAGGTGCTGCGCGAGCACGTGGTCCTGACCGGCGACGGCCCCGGCCAGGGGCTGCAGGTCCGCCCGGACGTCTCGGTCGGGGTGGCCTGCGCCCCCGAGCACGGGCGCGAGGTCGACGCCCTGCTCGCCCTCGCCGACGTCGCGGCCGTCCACGCCGTCGAGGACCAGCACCGGGTGGCGGTCGCGGAGGGGGCGGCGACCGTGGACGCCGACGCCCTGCGCCTGCACGCCGAGCTGCCCGCGGCCGTGCAGGAGGGCCAGCTCCGCGTCCACTACCAGCGGCTCGTGGCCGCCGGCACCGGCCGCACGCTGGGCCTGGAGGCGCTGGTGCGCTGGCAGCACCCCACCCGGGGGCTGCTGGGGCCGTGCGCGTTCGTGCCGCTGGCCGAGCGCAGCCACGCGATCGTCGGGCTGACCCACTGGGTGCTGCGCACTGCCGCCGCCCAGTGCGCCGCGTGGCGCGCCGCGGGCCACGAGGTGTCGGTGGCGGTCAACGTCTCCCCCGTCGTCCTGGGCGACCCCTCCCTCGTCAACGCCGTGCGCCGGGCCATCACGACGAACGGGCTGGCCCCGGGCGTCCTGACGCTGGAGGTCACCGAGAGCGCCCTGCTGCTGGACCCCGAAGGTGCCGCGACGGTGCTGGCCGCGCTGCGCGAGGCCGGTGCGCGGGTGTCCATCGACGACTTCGGCACCGGTTACACGTCCCTGACGATGCTGCGCCAGCTCGCGGTGGACGAGCTGAAGATCGACCGGTCCTTCGTGGTGGCCGCCCCGCAGGCCCCGGCCGACGCGGCCATCGTGCGGGCGCTGGTGGACCTGGCCCACCGCCTGTCGATGCACGTCGTCGCCGAGGGCGTGGAGGACGCCCGCACCGCCGACCTGGTGCGCGACCTGGGCGCGGACGTGCTGCAGGGGTACCACTTCGCCCGGCCGGTCCCGGCCGAGGAGGTGTTCGCCCCGGCGGACGTCCCGGCCCGCCCCGTCCCCGCGGCCGTCCCCACGGCCGTCCCCACGGCCGTCCCCACGGCCGTCCCCGCGACCACCGCCGGTTGAACCGACCGGGCCGGCAGGTCAGCCCAGCCGGTCCTTGAGGTCGGCGACGTGCGGGGACAGCGCCGGGTCCGTCCCCGAGGCCAGCGCGAGGTAGGCGGCCGCGAAGTCGGTGCGGGCCACGAGCTGGGCCAGCCGCTGGGCCGGGGACCCGTTCTCGGCCACGACCTCCGAGGTCCGCACGCCCGCGTCGGTCGCCGTCGTCGTGACGGCGTCGGCCAGGCGGCGGTCCTCCTCGCGCACGGCGGCGGGGGCGTCGCGCAGGACGACCAGCCGCATCCGGGGGTCCGCGGGCCCGTCGAGGAACGGGTCGGCGAACACGTCCTCGACGCCGGCGGCGAAGGGGCCGCCGAAGGTCGCCACCACCTCGCTGGCGTCGTCGGGCAGGGCCCCGCTGACCGCGGGCACGCGGGCGGTGCGGGCCAGCATCGAGGCGGCGCGGCGGGCCGCGGCGGCCGTGAGGTCCCCGTCGGCCAGCACCACCGGCACGGCCCCGGACAGCTCCAGGGCCAGCGTCTTGGCGGGGTTGACGAACGTCTCGGTCCAGGGCCGGGACGCCTCGGCCTCGGCGTCGAGGCGGTCGGCCACCCCGGCCAGGTCGGCCGGGCCCGCGCTCAGCAGCGTCATCGCGTCGCAGGCCAGCAGCACCGGCGTCAGCAGCGACCACAGCGCGACGCGCGAGGACCGCGGGTCGCCGCCGTCGGCGCGCACGCCGCGGGCGGGCCGGACCTGGACGTTGCCGTGCCGGGCCCCCACCTCGGCCAGCGGGGAGCCCTCCCCCGCGACCGTGACGACGCGGGCACCGCGGCGGGAGGCCTCGACGGCGAGCGCCACCGGTCCCGGCGCCCGGCCGGACAGCGAGACGGCGATGACGAGGTCCAGCGGCCCGACCCAGCTCGGCAGCGGGCCGCCGTGGCGGACGACGACAGGCACGGGGCAGTTGCGCCCGGCGAGGGCGGTGAGGACGTCGGCGACGGCGGAGCTGCCGGCGAGGGCAGCGACGACGACGGCGCGGGGGCGGTCGTCGTCGGCCAACCGGGCCAGGCCGGCCTCGGCGGACAGGTCCAGCGCCTCGCGGACCTGGGCCCCGGCGCTGGCCAGGGCGCGCAGGACACCGCCGACGTCGGCCGCGGCGAGGGCGTCGCCGTCGGCGAGCAGGGTCTCGTCCAGGGCGGTCACGCGCGGTCCCCCCTCTGCTGCGGGACGTCGAGGGCGGCGTCGGCCAGCAGCACCGGGACGCCGTCGACGACGGGGTAGCGGATGCCGTCGGGGGTGGCGAGGAACGTCTCCCCGTCGACGGTCGCGGGGCTCAGGGGCTGACCGGTGAGCGGGCAGCGCAGGAGCTGCAGGACCCACTCGCTCACCGGGGCGCCGTCGGCCGCGCTCACGCCGACTCCCCGCGGACGATCGCGAGGACCCGGTCGCGGATCACGGCCATCGTCGCCTCGTCGGCGCCCTCGGCGTTCAGCCGCAGCAGCGGTTCGGTGTTGGAGGCGCGCAGGTTGAACCACCACATGGGCTGGGCCGCCGAGGCGGGGTGGAACACGGTGACCCCGTCGAGGCGGTCGACCTCGACCGTCTCCCCCTCTGCCGCAACCGTTTCCGTGATCGCCGCCACGACGGCCTCGGTGACGGCGGCGGCGTCGGCGACGGTGGAGTTGATCTCCCCGCTGGCGGCGTACAGCTCGTACTCGGCGGCCAGCTCGGACAGCGGGCGGTCCTGCTCGGCCAGGGCGGCCAGGACGTGCATCGCGGCGAGCATCCCGGTGTCGGCGGACCAGAACTCGCGGAAGTAGTAGTGCGCGGAGTGCTCCCCGCCGAAGACGGCGCCCTCCTCGGCCATGCGCTGCTTGATGAAGGAGTGCCCCACCCGGGTGCGCACGGGGGTCCCGCCGTCGGCGGCGACGAGCTCGGGCACGGCGCGGGAGGTGATGAGGTTGTGGATGACGACCGGCCGGCGGCCGGCGCGCAGCTCCTTGGCGATCTCGCGGCGGGCGACCATCGCGGTGACGGCGCTGGGGCTGACGGGGGCGCCCTTCTCGTCGACGACGAAGCAGCGGTCGGCGTCGCCGTCGAAGGCCAGGCCGATGTCGGCGCCCTCGGCCGGGACGGCGGCCTGCAGGTCGAGGAGGTTCTTCGGGTCCAGCGGGTTCGCCTCGTGGTTCGGGAACGTGCCGTCGAGCTCGAAGTACAGCGGGACGACGTCCAGCGGCAGGGCGGGCAGGCCCGCGTCGTCGCCGAGGACGGCCGGGGCGGTGAACCCGCCCATGCCGTTGCCGGCGTCGACGACGACCTTCAGGCGGCGGCCGCCGGTGAGGTCGACCAGGGAGCGCAGGTGCGCGGCGTAGGCCTTCAGCAGGTCCTGCTCGTCGACGGCCCCGACGGCGCCGGTGCCGTCGGGGACCTCCCCGGAGTCCAGCCAGCTCTGGGCGAGGTCGCGCACGGCGGACAGGCCGGTGTCCTGCCCGACGGGCCTGGCCCCGGCGCGGCACAGCTTGATCCCGTTGTACTGCGCGGGGTTGTGGCTGGCGGTGAACATGGCGCCGGGGACGTCGAGGAACCCGCTGGCGAAGTAGAGGCCGTCGGTGGAGCACAGGCCGATGACGGTGACGTCGACGCCGCGGGAGGCGACCCCGTCGGCGAAGGCGGCGGACAGCTCCGGGGAGGAGGGCCGCATGTCGTACCCGACGACGGCCTTGGCGCCCTGACCGGCGGGCGTCTCGGGCAGGACGACGACCTCGGCGAAGGCGGCGCCGATGGCGCGCACGACGCGGGCGTCGAGCTGGTCGGGGACGGTGCCCCGGACGTCGTAGGCCTTGATGACGGACGACAGGTTCACGGTCGGGGCGCTCACGGCGGCGAGCCTACAAGCGGGCCCCGGCGGGCGACGCTGCCGCGGAGCCCGGCGCTGCCCCGGTCGGGTGGTCTCAGCGCTTGCGGGAGCGTTCCAGGATGCCGTCCACGCTCAGCGGGCCCGCGGCCGAGGACCAGCTGCGCTCCTCGCACACGTGGCAGGAGACGAACTGCACGGGGGTGCCGTCGGTGAGGGACATGGTCAGCTGGGTGACGCGCTCGCTGCCGCAGTGGGTGCAGGCGGCGTTCTCGCGGTGGGCGGCCTGGGTCAGCGACCCCAGCGGCGGCGCGGTGCGGGCGGCGCGGGGGCGACGAGCGGCGCGGGGGGTGTCGGCGGCTGGCACGGCAGTCCATCGGCACCGCCGCCGCGGGCTTGAGACGTCACAGCGGACGACCTCGGCCGCCGCACCGGGACGCCCGGTCCTGGTCGTTCAGTCCTGGTCGTGGTCGCCGATGACGCGCAGGTGACCGCGCCGGACCGCCGGGGCGTCCGGGTCGATGCCCCGCGCACCCCTGCCACCGGCCGGGCGGTCCCGGACGGCGTCGACGAGGGCGTCGAGGTCGTCGTGGTGCTTGGCCGCCTCCAGCAGCTCCGGGGCCAGCCGCACGACCTCCCAGCCGCGCGGGGCGGTGAGCCGCTCGGCGTGCACGGCGCACAGGTCGTAGGTGTGGGGTTCGGCGAACGTGGCCAGCGGCCCCAGGACGGCGGTGGAGTCGGAGTACACGTAGGTCAGGGTCGCCACGGCGGTCCCCCCGCACGCGGTCCGCGAGCAGCGCCGGGCGCTGGGTGCGGTGGATCGGCCGGCTCCCGGGCGGGAGGCGTTCGTTCCTGGGGTGCGGGTGGTCACGCGCGGCACGCTACCCCCCAGCGCGGTCCCCCGCCGAGCACCGCGCCGCGCACCGGGGCGGGGGCGCGCCGCGGGTACTCTCGCCCGGTGGTCCTCCGACGCCGGGCTCAGACCCGCCCCCGCCGACGCCGTGACCGCCACGGCCGCGGTCTGCGCGGGCCGCTGCTGCCCGCCTCGCTGCCGGCCGCGCGCACGCGGGCCGAGCGCTTCGACGACCTCGTGCTCGACGCCGTGGAGCTGCTGGAGCGGCGCTGGGCCGAGCAGCTCGCGGGGGTGGAGTTCGCCGTGGAGGACGTCCCGCCCTCGGACCCGGCCCCGTGGGAGGACGACGTCGTGCCCCTGGGCCGGTTGTTCCCGTCCCAGGGGCAGCGTCCGGCCCGGGTGGTGCTGTACCGCCGTCCGCTGGAGACGCGCGCCGACGGCGACGACCTCGACGACCTCGTCGCCGACGTGGTGGTCGAGCAGGTGGCGCACCTGCTCGACCTGCCACCGGAGGACGTGGACCCCCGCTACGGCGAGTGAACCCCGCCCGCCCGGGGGACCTCAGGCCGCCTTGGCCCGCGACAGGATGAGCTGCAGCAGGGTCAGGACGGCCCGCTTGACGTCCTCGCGGCTGCGGGCGTCGAGGGCGACGACCGGGACGGCGGGGTCGACGTTGGCCGCGGCCCGCACCTGCTCCAGCGTGAGCTGGCTGCGGCCGGCGAAGGAGTTGACGGCCAGCACGAACGGCAGGCCGATCTTCTCGAAGTAGTCCAGCGCCACGAAGCAGTCGTCGATGCGGCTGGGGTCGACCAGGACGATGCCGCCGAGGGCGCCGTCGGCCAGGTCGTTCCACATGAAGCCGAACCGGTCCTGCCCGGGGGTGCCGAACATGTACAGGATGATGCTGTCGTCGATGGTGACCCGGCCGAAGTCCATGGCCACCGTCGTCGTCGTCTTCTCGCTGCCCTCCCCGGCGTAGTCGACGCCGACCGAGGCCGAGGTCATGGCGGCCTCGGTGCTCAGCGGCTCGATCTCCGAGAGGGCGCCGACGGTGGTGGTCTTGCCGACCCCGAACCCGCCGGAGACGAGGATCTTGACCGGGATGGGGGGGCGTTTCACGGCGACCGCAGCGGGCGGCCGGACGTCAGAGGGCAGCGACACCGTTGATCAACCTCTCGATGAACGAGACGTCGAACGCGAGGGACTTCGCGGTGGACGTCGTGATGAGCAGTTCACGGCCGACGAGGTCGCCGACCAGGACCTGGGCCACGCCCAGGGGGATGCCGACGAGGGCGGCCACCTCGGCGACCGACCGCGCCTGCGCGCACACCTGCAGGACCTGACCGGACTCGAAGGCCAGCGACCGGGCGGCCACCGCCTGCTCCCCCTGCGGGGTGAGCACGGCGGTGGTCTCCATGGCGATCCCGGCCGCACCGCCGCCGGTGCGCCCGCCGGTGAGGAGGTAGGCGCGGACCTCCTCACCGTCTCCCACCCCGTCCTCCTCCCCCGCCGCCGGGACGGTGCCCGGGGCGGTGGAGGAGGTGGGGGTGGGGGTCCCCGCCCCGAGGAACGGGCGGTCGAACTCGTCGAAGTCCTCGACGTCCTCGAACGCGTCGGGGTTCACAGCTGCAGGGACGTCTTCAGCTCGGTGACCAGCTCGGGCGTCAGCAGCGACCCGACCCGCTCGACGAGCATCGTCGTCTCGTAGCCGACGAGACCCAGGTCGCAGTCGGCGGCGGTGACGACCCCCAGGCAGGCCCGGCCCGCGATGGAGGACACCAGCAGGTAGCCGGAGCCGAACTCGGTGATGACCTGGCTCAGCGGGCCCTTGGACAGCAGGCGCGAGGCCGAGACGGCCAGCGTCGTCAGGCCCGAGACCGTGGCGGCGAGCTTGTCGGCGTCGGCGCGCACGAGGTCGGCGCGCATGGTCATGAGCAGGCCGTCGGAGGACACCCCGATGGCCTGTTCCACGCCCGGGGTCTGCTCGACGAAGCGCTCGAGCAGGAAGTTCACGTCCTGCGCGTTCTGGCTGACGGTCGCACTGGTGACGTCGATGCTCATGATCACTCGCTCTCGGGGTGCGCTGCGGTGGCTTCGTCGGACGTGGTGGGGCTGAGGAGGTCGGCGCTGTCGCGGCGGGCGCGCGAGACGCCGCTCTGCAGGCCGGACAGGCCGCGGCGGACCTGCTCGGCCGAGCGGGAGGTGGTCGCCGTCGCCGCGGCGTCCTGGCCGGTGTCGGGCAGCTGGGCACCGCGCACCCGGGTGGGCACGACCGGTGCGGACGGCGCGGAGAGCGCCTGGGCCGGCAGCGAGGCCACGACCGGGCCGGAGCCGGTGTCGGCCGTGCGGCCCAGGTCGCGGCCGAGCTCACCGAGCTGGGCGCCGCGGACGCGGGCGGAGGGGACGGCCGGGGCCGACTCCCGGACCGGGGCCGGGGCGGGGGTCGCCGGGGCGGGGGCCAGGGCCTCGACCGGGGCGGGCTGCACGGCCTGCACCGCGGCGACGAGCGCGGGCTCGGCGACGGGGACGACGGGCGCGCTGACCGGGGCGATGACGGCGGCCTCGGCCGGGGCCTCGGCCGAGGCCTGGACGGGGGCCCCGACGGGGGCCTCGACGACGAGCGAGGCGGGCAGCTCGACCGTCGCGACGACACCCGCGCTCGGCCCGGCGGACAGGACGACCCCCATCGACCAGCGGTCGGCCAGCAGACCGACGACGTGGTGCCCCAGCAGGCGCGAGTCCGGGCGGGTCAGGGCCGCGTAGGCGATGCGGCCGTTGGCCTCGTCCAGCTCCTCGGCGCTCATGCCGATGCCGGCGTCGGCGATGGTGATGCGGTACCCGCCCTCCAGGGTGGCCGCACCGGTGACCACGACCCGGGTGCTGCCGGCGGAGAACGCGGTGGCGTTCTCCAGCAGCTCGGCCAGCAGGTGGGTGGTGTCGGCGGCGGCGCTGCCGTGCAGCGTGACGTCGTCCAGGGCGGACAGGTCGACGCGGGAGTAGTCCTCGATCTCGGCCAGGGCGGCGCGCACGACGCTGGCGACCTTGACCGGGCGGGACTTGGCGCGGGTCTGCTCGGCACCGGCCAGGACGAGCATCGACTCGGCGTTGCGGCGCACGCGGGTGGACAGGTGGTCCAGCTTGAACAGCTTGTCCAGGACCTGCGGGTCGCGCTCGCCGCGCTCCAGGTCGGCCAGGAAGGCCAGGGTGCGGCTGAGCAGGTTCTGGTTGCGGCGGCCGAGGTTGACGAGCATCTCGGCGGCGGCGCGGTCGGCGCGGTGCTGCTCGACGGCCAGGTCCAGGGCGCTGTCCTGGACGTGGTTGAAGGCGACGGCCAGGTCGGCCAGCTCGTCCTTCGCCTGGACCGAGAACGCGGGCAGCGTGGGCGGCGTGGCGTCGGCGGGCATGGCGCGCACCGCGCTGATGGCCGCGGGCAGGCGCTCGGAGGCGACCTCGTCGGCGCGGGCCGTGAGCTGGCGCAGCGGGGTGACGACGGTGCGGATGAGGGCCAGCAGCATGAGGGCCACCAGGCCGACGGCCAGGACGGCGAAGCCGATGATGAAGCCCTGGGCGGTGCGCGCGGTCTGCGCGGCGGTGTCCTGGGCGGCGGCGTCGCGCGCCTCGACGGAGGCGGCGAGCTCGTCGGTCAGCGCCACGATGGAGGTGAAGGCGTCCAGACCGTTGCGCAGGTAGTTCTCGGCGTCGCCGACGCGGTCGTCGCGGTAGGCGATGAGCGCGCGGTTGTTGAAGTCGAACCAGTTGTCCCACAGCGTGATGAGCTGCTTGTTCATGTCCTGCTCGCGCGGGGTCATGATGTCCAGCGGCGCGGTGAGCAGGTCCAGGCGCAGGGCCTGCTTGTCCCGCTCCAGGCCGGCGTAGTTCACCGAGGCCGGGTCCAGGGCGGCGGCGGTGCCGATGCGGTAGGTGTCGAACGCGACGCCGATCTGCCAGCCCGAGACGGTGGCGCTCCAGAACTTCTGCTGCGTGGCGTACTGCACCACCCGGGAGGTCTGCCGGGTGTTGTCCATGGCCTGCGACTGCGCGTGGCTCCCGACGTAGGCGACCAGGCCGGTCAGCAGGGTCAGCGTCAGGATCACCCCGAACGCGATGGCGAAGCGTGCGCCCACCCGGACGCGACGCAACAAGAAGGTCATCCTTGCTCCTCTTCCAGCGGGGCGCCCTCGCGGTCGAGGCGCACCGGACAGTCATCGGTGACGGTGCTCGCCGGGAGACCGGCGCTGGAAGATGGATCGTCGTGCCGCGGCGGGACCTGCAGCCGCCGAACGGATGATCCTGAAACGTTTCTAGAAGGTCAGGCCCGGGCGTCCGAGGTCGTCAGCGCTGCCACAGCAGCGCGGCCAGCTCCGAGGCCACCGCGGTCGGGGCCGAGGCGTGGGCGGTGAGCTCGACGACCTGCACCTGGGCCCGGCCGTCGGGGCCGGCGTGCACGCGCACCCCGTGCCCGCCGGAGGACAGGCCGAGCACGACGTCGAAGCCGGGGCTGTCCGCGGCCAGGGCGGCCACGGCCGTGACCGCGCGGCCGAGGTGGCCGTCGGGGTCCACGACGGACGCGTCCAGGGACGCGGTGGCCAGGGCCGCCTCGAACTCGTCGCGCACGAGGCGCTCCTGGCGCACGTGCCCCTCCAGGCGGGAGGCGACGGCCTGGCGCCGCTCCCAGATCGACTGGTTCATCGCTTCCCTCCCGCGCTCGGAGGTCCGACGGCCCTCCCGAGCTGTCCTGTCGGCAGACCGGGCGGCCACCTTGAGCGCGGGGGCCCGCGGGGGCGGCGTCAGCCGATGCGGCGCTTGAGGCGGCGGCGCTCGCGCTCGCTGAGCCCGCCCCAGATGCCGAAGCGCTCGTCGTTGCCCAGGGCGTACTCCAGGCACTCCTGGCGGACCTCGCAGGACTGGCACACGCGCTTGGCCTCGCGGGTGGACCCGCCCTTCTCGGGGAAGAAGGCCTCGGGGTCGGTCTGGGCGCACAGGGCCAGCTCGGCCCAGCCCGGGTCCTCCGGCGTCAGGCCGGACAGGCCCGTCAGCCCGCCGGTCATCTCGACGAGCGTCAGCTCCGGGCGCCCGTCGGGGCCCGGGGAACCGCTCTCGCCCCCGATCTGGTCCCCGGTCTCGTCCTCGAGGTCGAAGTCGTCGACGTCGTCAGTCACTGGTGGCCCCCACAGCCTCGGTCCTGTCACTCACCGTGATGTGCCTGTCACCGTACGACCACCACTGGTGGAATTACACGCGTGTCGTCCCCCGGAGTCAAGCCCGTCGTGGTACCTGGTCGCGCACGTGCGAAGACTCCGACCACATCCGTCACACCAGGTCCACGCAGCCGCACCCACCGCACGGAGGACTCCGAGGGCCCGGGCGGGCGACAGGGGATGATGAGCACCGTGAGCGACGTGAACGGCCCCGGCCGGCCCCTGCGGATCACGGCCCTCGCCGGCGGTGTCGGCGGGGCCCGGTTCCTGCGCGGACTGCTGGCGCACCTGGCGGCCTCCCCCGACCCGGCCCGGCGCGAGGCGGTGGTGACGGTCGTCGGCAACACCGCCGACGACGTCACCTTCCACGGCCTGCGCATCTCCCCCGACCTGGACTCGGTCATGTACACCCTCGGCGGCGGCATCGACGAGGAGCGCGGCTGGGGCCGGGCGCAGGAGACCTCCGGCGTCGCGGCCGAGCTCGCCGCCTACGGCGCCGGCCCGTCCTGGTTCACCCTCGGCGACAAGGACATCGCCACCCACCTGGTCCGCACCCGGATGCTCGCCGAGGGCGCCACGCTCTCGGAGGTCACCGCGCACCTGTGCGAGCGGTGGCGGCCGGGCGTGCGGCTGCTGCCCATGACCGACGACGTCGTGCAGACCCACGTCGACCTCGCCGACGGCCCCGGCGGCGCGCTGCGCCGGGTGCACTTCCAGGAGTGGTGGGTCCGGCTGCACGCCGCGGTCCCCGCCGTGCGGATCGAGGCCGTCGGCGCCGCCGCGGCCACCCCCGCCCCCGGCGTCCTGGACGCGCTGGGCGGGGCCGACGTCGTCGTCCTGCCGCCGTCCAACCCCGTCGTGTCCATCGGCACCGTCCTGCAGGTGCCCGGGGTGCGGCAGGCGCTCGTGGAGACGGCCGCACCCGTCGTCGGCGTCTCCCCCGTCATCGCCGGGGCCCCCGTGCGCGGCATGGCCGACGCCTGCCTGAGCGCCATCGGCGTGCCGACGACGGCCGCCGCCGTCGCCGGGCTGTACGCCGACTTCCTCGACGGCTGGCTCATCGCCGAGGGGGACGAGGCCCCCGACCGGCCCGGCCTGGCCGTGCGCCGCCGCCCCCTGCTCATGAGCTCACCGGCCGCGACGGCCGACCTCGCCGGGGCCGCCCTGGACCTGGCGGGCGAGATCACCGACCGCGAGCGCGCCGCGTGAGCGCCCACCAGGGCCCGGGCCACCTGCAGGTCGTCGGGCTCACCGGGATCGGGGAGGTCCACGCCGGGGACGACGTCGCCGCGCTCGTCGTGGACGCCCTGCACGCCCAGCGCGCCTCCCTGTCCGACGGCGACGTCATCGCGGTCTCCAGCAAGGTCGTGTCCAAGGCGGCCGGGCTCACCGTGGCCGACACCGACCGCGACGAGGTCGTCCTGCGCGAGTCCCGCCGCCTCGTCGCCGCCCGGCGCACCGCCGGCGGCACCGCGCGCATCGTGGAGTCGGCCGCCGGGCCGGTCATGGCCGCGGCGGGCGTGGACGCCTCCAACGTCGAGGGCGAGGTGGTCCTGACGCTGCCGCACGACCCCGACGCCGCGGCCCGCGCCCTGCGGACCCGCCTGCACGAGCTGACCGGTGCCGTCGTCGGCGTCGTCGTCACCGACACCGCGGGCCGGCCCTGGCGCACCGGTCAGACCGACTTCGCCCTCGGCGTCGCCGGGCTGGACCCGGTGGAGGACCTGCGCGGCAGCCTGGACACCTCCGGCCGGGAGCTGTCGGTGACCGCGCGCGCCGTCGTCGACGAGCTGGCCGCCGCCGCCGACCTCGTCAAGGGCAAGGCCGAGGGGGTCCCGGCCGCGCTGTTCCGCGGCCTGGGCGACCTCGTGCTGCCCCTGGACGACCCCGGGCCCGGCGCCCGGTCCCTCGTGCGCTCCGGGGCCGGCGACTGGTTCCGCCTGGGCCACGTCGAAGCGGTGCGGGCCGCGCTGGGCGCCGGCGGGGTCGAACCCCCGCCGGTGACGCCGGGCACCCTGACCGAGCGCCTGGACCGGGCCGCCGAGGTCGCCCTGGCCGCCGGGCCGGTGACCGGCGGGGTGGTCCGCCGGCAGGGCCCGGCCCTGCGCGTGGAGGCCGCCGACGACTTCTCCCTCGGCGCCCTGACCCAGCGGGTGCTGGCGGCGCTGTGGACGGAGTTCCTCGTGGGGCTGGCCGACCGCGAGGACGGCGGCGTCCTGGTCCGCACCGTCGAACTGCCCCGCTGAGCGTCCCGGTGTCCGCGAGCGGCTGGGTCGACCTGTCCCGGCCCCTCGCGGCCGGGATGCCGGTGTACCCGGGCGACCCGGAGTTCTCGGCCCACCCCCTGCCGGGTTCGGACGGGGAGTTCTGCCGCGTCACGGCCCTGTCGCTGGGGACCCACACGGGGACCCACGTCGACGCCCCCGCCCACGTCGACCCGGACGGCCCGGCGCTCGACGAGCTGCCGCTGGACCTGTTCGCGGGACCGGCGCTCGTCCTCGACGTCCGCGGGGTCCGCGTCGTGGGGCCGGAACCCCTGGGGCCCTGGCCGTCGGGCGCGCGGATCGCGTTGCTACGCACCGGGTGGGACGCCCGCGCCGGGACCGCCGCCGAGTTCGACCACCCCCACCTGAGCCTCGGGGCGGCACGGTACCTGCGCTCCGCCGGGGTGCGCACCGTCGGCATCGACGCGGCGAGCGTGGACGGCCCGGGAACCCTGGCCGTGCACCGGGTGCTGCTCGGCGACCGGTCCGACCCCGGTGTCGTGGTGGAGAACCTGCGCGGCCTCGGGGACCTGCCCGAGCGGGTGGAGTTCGCGGCGTTCGGGTGGGCGCTCGCCGGTGGGGACGGGTCGCCGGTGCGCGCGGTCGCGCGGGCGCCGGCGTAGTCAGCGCGCGGCCCGCACCGCCCGGTTCGGCGTGTGGGTGGGCAGGGTCATCCGCGGGCCGCGGCGGGGCCGGTGGGCCCCGGCGAACTGCAGGAGCCGCTGGACGCGGAACCGGTGCCCGCGGTAGCACTCGATGACCTCGGCGCAGCCGGCGTCGTCGAGCACCTCCCCCGTCAGCGCCCACGAGACGTCCTTGGCGACGTGGTAGTCCCCGAAGCTGAACGCGTCGGCGTGCCCGTGCGCGCGCTGGCGGACCTCCGCCGACGTCCACACCCCCACCCCCGGCAGCGAGCGGAGCGCGCGGTCAGCCTCCTCCGGGCCCAGGGCCAGCGTGCGTTCCAGCCCGGCCGCGCGGGGGGCGGCCAGGATCGTCACCCTCCGGCGGCGCAGTTCGACCCCGGCCTGCAACCACTCCCAGGACGGCACCCGCAGCCACTGCTCCGGCGTCGGGGGCAGCACCAGCCCGGCGGGGCCGGGGGCGGGGTCGCCGAACCGGTGCACGAGGCGGCGCCAGGCGGCGAACGCCTCCACCCCCGTGACGACCTGCTCCAGCGCCGAGGCCGACAGGGCCTCGAAGACGGCCCGGGTGCGGCCGACGCGCCAGTGCTGGTGCGCGCGCCAGGACTCCACGAGGACGGGGTGCTCGGGGCGGGGCACGAAGTCGGCCCAGGTGTCGTCGGCAGCGCCGAGGAGGTCGGGCACCCCGGCCAGGGCCCGGTCCGTCCCCGGGCCCCAGGCCTGGGCGTGGACCGAGGCGTCGGCGGGACGGGCCCGCACCCGCAGCACGACGGGCCCGTCCGGGGTGCGGGTGGCGCGCCAGACGGACCCGTCGGGGTCCTGCCGGTAGGTCGGGTCACCGGCGCCGCGGCGCAGCGGCCGCAGCACGGCGGTGACGGGCACGGGCCGGCCGGGGGCCCAGCGCAGCTCTCCGTCCGGCGTCACGCCTCCACGGTAAGCGCCGGGGCGACCGGCCCGGGACGGCGTGCCGGCGGCCGGGTGGCCAGGTAGGAGCCGGCCAGGACGAGGACGAAACCGGCGAGCGTCGTGGCGGTGACCCGCTCGCCCAGGACGACCGCGCCGGCCACCACGGCGACGACCGGGTTGACGTAGACGATCGCCGTGGCGCGGACCGGCCCGATCTCCCCGACCAGGGCGAACAGCAGCAGGAAGGCTCCGGCGGTGCAGACGACGGCCAGCACCGCGACCGAGACCAGGACCGCACCGGAGGGCACCGCCGGCGGCAGACCGGGCCCGAGGGCCACGACGGGGACGTAGACGAGGGCCGCGAGCACGAGGCTGGCCAGCACGACGGCCGGGCCGGGCAGATCGGCGAGGTGGCGGGCCAGCACGGCGGGCCCGACGGCGTAGCCCACGACGACGACGGCGAGCTCGGCCACGGCCCCGGCCTGCCCCGGGTGCAGGTCGAACCCCACCAGGGTCACCACCCCGGCGGTGCCGAGCGCCAGCCCGGCCCACCCGAGCGCGCCGAGGTGCTCGGCCCGGCGCGTGGCGAGGGCGAGCAGGACGCCGACGACGGGCACGGCGGAGATGACGACGGCCGTCGTGGAGCTGGGCAGGTCGTGCTCGGCGCGGGCCAGGAACAGCCACGGCCCGACGATCTCGAACCCGGTGTAGGCGGCGAGGGCCTTCCACCGGCGCGCCAGGGCGGGCAGGGACCGCCGCACGTCCGGGCGGGCCAGGGCCAGGGGGGCCAGGACGAGCGCGGCCAGCGCGGTGCGCACGAGCACGAGGGTCGAGGGGGCCAGCTCGGCGCCGGCGATCTTGATGAGCAGGTACGGGACGCCCCAGGCCAGGCTCAGGGCGGCGAACAGGAGGGCGGCGCGTCGGGTCACGGTCCGATCGTGCCGCCCCCCTGAGCATTCAGTCCATCTAGAGTTTTCTCATGAGTCTCGACAGCGAGGACTTCACGATCGACCTGCGACGGTTGCGCCTGCTGCGCGAGGTGGAACGGCGCGGGACGGTGGCCGCGACCGCCGCCGCCCTGCACCTGACCCCCTCGGCGGTCTCCCAGCAGCTCGCCGGCCTGGCCCGCGACCTCGACGTGCCCCTGCTGGAACGCCAGGGCCGCGGCGTCCGCCTCACCGGCCAGGCCCGCGTCCTGCTCGGCCACGCCGACACCGTCGCCGCGCAGCTGGAACGGGCCCGGGCCGACCTGCTCGCCTTCGACGCCGGCCTCGTCGGGGAGGTGCGCGTCGGGACGATGGCCAGCGCCGTCTTCGCCGTCGTCGGGCCCGCGCTGGCGCGGCTGCGCACCGAGCGTCCGGGCGTGCGGCTGCTCGTGCGCGAACGCGAACCGGCCGAGGCGGTCGCCGGCCTGGACGGCGGGGACCTGGACGTCGTCGTCACCGTCGACCACCCGGCCGGCCCGCGCAGCGACGACGCCCGCTACGACCGCGTGGACCTGCTCACCGACGTCCTGGACGTCCTGCTGCCCGCCGGGCACCGGCTGGCGGGCCGCGAGGAGCTGGACCTGGCCGAGCTGGCGCAGGAGACCTGGGTCGCGGCCGCCCTCGGCGACGCCTGCCACCAGATCACCGCCGGGGCCTGCGCCGCAGCCGGTTTCGCCCCCGACGTGCGGCACGAGACGTCCGAGTGGGACGACCTGGCCGCCCTCGTCGCGGCCGGCGCCGGGGTCGCCCTCGTCCCGCGGCTGGCGCACCCGCTGCGCCCGGACGGGTTGCGCGTCGTGCCGCTGGCGGGCCGGCCGCCCGCGCGGTCCATCTACGCCGCCACGCGCGCCGGGCGCGGCACGGACGCGCCCACGGCCGCGGTGCTGGAGGCGTTCCGGGCGGTGGCGGCGGCCCGGCCGGACGGGGCCCGCTGAGCCCTCGTCGCCTCCCCGAGGAGCGCGGGGTGGCCTCGTTGCCTCCCCGGGGCCGATGATCGGCCTCGTTGGCCCAGCGCGGCCTCGCTGCGGAGGGACACGGGGTGGCCTCGTTGCCTCCCCGGGGCCGATGATCGGCCCCGGGGAGGCAACGAGGCAGAACCTCGGCGGCGCGCAGGAACCCCGGAGGGCGCGGAGGGGACGGGGTCAGTCGCCGGCCGACACGAGCCCGTGCAGGTGGCAGGCCGCGACGTGGCCCTCGCCCCCGACGCCCTGCCCGACCGCCTGCAGCGCCGGGTCGACGCTGTCGCACGGTTCGAACACCTGCGGGCAGCGCGTCCGGAACCGGCACCCCGAGGGCACCCGCGCCGCCGAGGGCACGTCCCCGGACAGCACGATCCGCTCGCGCTGCCGCTCCCGCGCCGGGGAGGGCACGGGGACGGCGGACAGCAGGGCCTGGGTGTAGGGGTGCTGCGGGTCGGCGGCGAGGTCGGCCGCGGAGGCGACCTCGACGACCCGGCCCAGGTACATGACGGCGATCCGGTCGGACAGGTGCCGCACGGCGGCGAGGTCGTGGGAGACGAACAGCAGCGTCAGGCCCAGCCGCTGCTGCAGCGAGCGCAGCAGGTTCAGCACCTGCGCCTGCACGCTGACGTCGAGGGAGGCGATCGCCTCGTCGCAGACGACGAAGTCGGGTTCACCGGCCAGGGCGCGGGCGATGCCGACGCGCTGACGCTGGCCGCCGGAGAACTCGTGCGGGTACCGGGAGGCGACCGAGGGGTCGAGCCCGACGAGGTCGAGGAGTTCGGCGACGCGGGTCGCGCGGGCCCCCGCCCCGCGGTGCAGGCCGTGCACCTGCAACGGCTCGGCGATGGTCTGCCCCACCGTCGTGCGGGGGTCCAGGCTGGCGTAGGGGTCCTGGAACACCATGACGGCGCGGCGCCGCAGCGCCCGCAGGTCCCGGGACGACAACCCCGTGACGTCGGTGCCGTCGAACTCCACCGTGCCGCCCGTGGGTTCCACCAGCCGCAGCAGCGCGTTGCCCAGCGTCGACTTCCCGCAGCCGGACTCCCCCACCAGCCCCAGGGTCTCGCCGCGGAGGACGTCGAGGTCGACGCCGTCGACGGCCCGCACGGCCCCGGTCGTCCGGCGCCGCACCCCCGTGGACCGGACGGGGAAGTGCACCTGCAGATCCCGCGCCCGCACCAGCACGTCGCTCGTCCCGTCGGTCGTCACCGTTCCTCCAGCCCGTAGAACGTCGCCGCGCGGTGGGTGCCGGAACTCCCGACGGGCACCAGCGGCGGTTGCTCGGTGGCGCAGCGCGCGTCCCCGCGCACGGGGCAGCGCGGGTGGAACACGCACCCCGGCGGCAGGTCCGTCGGGGGCGGCGGCGTGCCCGGGATCGCCACGAGGTCCTCGGTCGGGGACTCCAGCGAGGGCAGCGACCCCAGCAGCCCGCGGGTGTAGGGGTGCGCGGGGGCGTCGAACACCTCCTGCACGGTGCCGTCCTCGACGCAGCGACCGCCGTACATGACGAGCACGCGGTCGGCGGTCCCGGCGACGACCCCGAGGTCGTGGGTGATCCACACGACGCCGGTGCCGTGCTCGTCCTGCAACCGCGCGACGAGGTCGAGGATCTGCGCCTGCACGGTGACGTCGAGCGCGGTGGTCGCCTCGTCGGCGATGAGCAGCCGCGGGTTCCCGGCCAGGGCGATCGCGATGACGACGCGCTGGCGCATCCCGCCGGACAACTGGTGCGGGTAGCGGTCCAGGACCCCGCGCGGGTCGGGCAGGCCGACGTCGGCGAGCAGGTCGGCGGCCCGCTCGCGCGCGGCCTTCTTCGAGGGCACGAGCCGGTGGGCCAGCAACCCCTCGCTCACCTGCCGGCCGATGGTCAGGACGGGGTTCAGCGACGTCATCGGGTCCTGGAACACCATGCCGATGCCGTTGCCGCGCACGGTGCGCAGCTCGGACTCGCTCGCGCCGACGAGTTCGCGGTCCTCGAACCGCGCGGACCCCCCGACGCGGGCGTGCCCGGGCAGCAACCCCAGCAGCGCCATGACCGACACGCTCTTGCCGCTGCCGGACTCCCCCACGATCGCGACGGTCTCCCCGGCGTCGACGGTGTAGTCCAGGCCGTTGACGATGTGCGCCGTCCCGCGCGGGGTGTCCAGTTCCACCCGCAGGTCGCGGACCTCCAGGACGCTCATCGCGACCTCCTCCCCCGGCGACCGCCGGGCGTGCGCTTCCCGGCCTGCAACGCGCTGCGCTGCTGCGGGTCCAGCACGTCGCGCAACCCGTCCCCGAGCAGGTTGAACGACAGGACGAGCAGGACGATGGCCAGGCCGGGGAACACCGCGATCCACCAGGCGAGGTCGATGTACCCCCGGCCCTCGGACAGCATCCGGCCCCAGCTCGGGTCCGGGGGCTGGGTGCCCAGGCCGACGAAGGACAGCGCCGCCTCGGCCAGCACGGCGAACGCCAGGCTCACCGACGTCTGCACGATGACCGGCGGGGCCGCGTTCGGCAGCACGTGCCGGAACAGCAACCGCAGGTCCGAGGCGCCGGTGGACCGGGACGCGCGCACGTACACCGTCTCGCGCACCCCCAGGACCGCCGAGCGCGTGACCCGGGCGAACACCGGGGTGTAGGTGATGCCGATGGCGATCATCGCGTTCGTCGTCCCCGGCCCGAGCACCGCGATGACGGCGATGGCCAGCAGGATCGCCGGGAACGCGAACAGGACGTCCATGAACCGCATGAGGACGGTGTCGACCCAGCGGCCGTAGAACCCGGCGAACAACCCGACGAGGACCCCGGCGACGAGGGAGAACCCGACCGCCACGGCCCCGACCTGCAGGGAGACCTTGGCCCCCAGCACGACCCGGGACAGCACGTCCCGGCCCAGGTCGTCGGTGCCGAACCAGTGCCCCGGGCCCGGTGCCTGCAACCGCTGGGTCACGTCGACGTCGTTGGCCCCGGCGGGGGCGATCTGCTCGTCGAACAGGGCCACCAGGACGACCACGACGAGGACCACCGCGGCGGCCGCCGACGGCGGGGAGGACAGCAGCAGCCGCAGGCCCGCCAGCGACGGGCGCCGGCGCGGGGCGGCGGTGACGCCGGTCTCCCCGGTCTCCCCGGTCTCCCCGGTCTCCCCGGTCGTGGCGCTCACGCGCTGATCCTCGGGTCGAGCTTGGAGTACAGCAGGTCCACCACCAGGTTCAGGACGAGGAACACCAGGGCGAACAGCAGGACGGCCCCCTGCAGCACCGGGTAGTCGCGGGCCTGCACCGACTGCAGCGCGAGCTGGCCCAGCCCCGGCCAGGCGAACACGATCTCCACCACCACGACCCCCGAGAGCAGGTAGGCCAGCTGCACGCCCGTCACCGTCACCAGGGGCAGCAGCGCGTTGCGCAGGACGTGCCAGTTCAGGACCGCGCGCGCCCCCAGCCCCTTGGCCCGGGCGGTGCGCACGTGCTCGGCCGACAACGCCTCCAGCACGCTGGAACGGGTGAACCGCGTCAGCACGCTGCCCGAGACCAGCCCCGTCGTCACGGCGGGCAGGACGAGCGAGCGCAACCAGCCCACCGGGTCCTCGCTCAGCGGCACGTACCCACCGGCCGGGAACCAGCCCAGGGTCCCGGCGAAGACGAGGATGAGCATGATGCCCATCCAGAACTCCGGGACCGAGATGCCGATCTGGGACAGCACCGTGCCGGCCCCGTCCACGACCGAACGCGGACGCAGCGCCGAGGCCGTGCCCAGGGGGACGGCGATGAGCAGGGCCACCACGATCGAGGCCACGGCCAGGGACGCGGTGGCGGGCAGCCGTTCCAGGATGAGCAGGGTGACCGGGTCACCGGAGCGGAAGCTGACGCCCAGGTCGCCGGTGACGGCCCCGCCGAACCACGTGAAGAACTGCGTGAGCAGCGGCTGGTCCAGACCGGCCCGCTCGCGCAGCGCGTCGTAGGTGGCCTGGTCGAACCGGGTGCCCAGCGCCAGCCGGACGGGGTCGCCCGGCACGAGGTGCACCAGGGCGAACGCCACGACGCTGACGCCGACGAGGACGACGAGCGCCTGCAGCGTCCGCCGCAGGGCGAAACCGGTCACGACGGCAGGACCACCGTGTCGAAGTTCACCGCCTTGTCGGCCCGCACCTCGTACCCGGTGATGCCCTGCTTCCACACCTGCACGGCGTCGGGGTTGTACAGGTAGAGGTAGGAGACGTCGTCGACGATCTGCTTGGCCGCCTGGTCGTACAGCGACTTGCGGGTGTCCCGGTCCGGTTCCACCGACGCCCGGTCCAGCAGGTCGTCGGTGACGGGGTTGGAGTACTTCTGGTAGTTGTTCGGCCCGTCGGTGCGGTGCTGCTCGTCGTAGAAGTCCGCGGGGTCGATGTTGCCCAGCCACCCCAGCATGAACGCGTCGAAGTCACCGCGGCCCTGCCGGTCCAGCCAGGTCGCGAAGTCCTCGGTCTGGATGTCCACGGTGATGCCGAGGGGTTCGAGCTGGCTGGCCAGGACCTGGGCGGCGGTGACGGTCTCGGGGTACTCCGAGGTGACCATGAGGCCCATCGTCAGCGGCCCCTGCACCCCCGCCTGCTGCAGGAGCTGGCGGGCCTGGTCGACGTCGGTCTCGAAGGGCGCGTAGTCGTAGTACCACTCGCTGCCCTCGGGGATGGCGGTCTGGTTGGGCCGGGCGGTGTCGAACTTCGCGGCCTCGGTGACGGCCTCGCGGTCCACCGCGAAGGCCACGGCGCGGCGCACGGCGACGTCGTCGAACGGCGCCTTGGCGCAGTTCATCGCCAGGTACCAGTAGTCCACGCTCGGGACCTGGCCCAGCTCGACGGACTCGTCGTCGCCCAGGGTGGCGACCCGCTGCGGCGGCACGTTGTCGGTCCACTGCACCTGGTCGGTCGTCAGCGCCGTCAGCGCCGCGGCCGGTTCGGGCAGGAACTGGAACGTGACCCCGCCGATCTGCGGGGCGTCGCCCCAGTAGTCCTCGAAGCGGCTCAGGGAGATCTCGCTGGCCGAGGACCCCTGCAGGGAGAACGGCCCGGTCCCGTTGGCCTGCGTCGTCAGCGACTGCTCGTCGACGTCCTGGGACACGATGGCCATGCCCTTGAACGCCCCGATGCGCGAGAGCAGGTTCGGCGTGGGCTGGTTCAGGGTGATGACGACGGTGGAGTCGTCGGGGGCGGTGATGTCGGCCACCGTGGCGAACCGCGCGGAGTTCGCGAGCTGCTGGTCGATGATCCGGCGGTAGGAGAACACGACGTCGGAGGCCCTGAACGGGGTGCCGTCGTGGAACGTGGCGCCCTCGACGAGGGTGAACGTCCAGGTCAGCTCGTCGTCGCTGGTCTCCCAGTCCGTGGCCAGCGACGGCTGCATGGACAGGTCGTCGGGGCTGGGCACGACGAGGGTGTCGTAGACGTTCTCCAGCACCTGGAAGGCGGCGTAGGCCGTCGTCTTGTGCGGGTCGAGCTGGTCGGGCTGGGCGCTGATGGCGGCGACGAACGCACCGGTGCCACCGCCGCCGCCGGAGGCGTTCCCCTCCCCCGTGGGCACCTCGTCCCCGGCGCTGCACCCCGCCACCACGAGCGGGGAGGCGGCCAGGGTGGCCAGGACTGATCTGCGGCGCATGGCGATCACTTCCGGGAGAGGTCGGGGTCAGGACGCGTGCCGGGCGCTCACCCTGCCGAGAAGTGCGCCCGAAGACCAATCCAAACCCGCGTCCAGTGCGGTTCGTGACCAGATCGACACCTGCCGGATCACTCCGGCGAGCGGGCCGCCCGGGCCTTGGCGACGATCTCCGCCCGGTGCCCGGCCAGCGCCGCGAAGGCCAGCAGCAGGTCCGAGACGGTGAGCAGCACGCGGGAGCCCAGGACGACGACGGCCGCTCCCCCCGACCCGGCGGCGAGCGCCACGACCGCGCCCAGCACCAGTTCGCGCGCGCCGGCCCCGGCCGGGGCCAGGACGACGAGGAACCCGACCACCCACGCCAGCGCGTACCCGCCGAGGGCGAGCGCGAACGTGGACCCGGCCGGCCAGTCGGCGCCGACGGCGCGCGCCAGGACGAACACCTGCCCCCCCACCGCGACCCAGGAGGCCAGGGCCCAGCCGGCGGAGGCGAGCAGACCGCGCAGCGTGAGGCGGTGCTCCAGCGGTTCCTGGCGGGCCAGCCGCAGCAGGACGCCCAGCAGCGGGTTGATGACCTGCGGCACGAGCAGGACGAGCAGCAGCGGCGTGGCCCAGCGCAGCCAGCCGGTCCACTCCCAGCCGGCGAGGTCGCGGCCCCCCAGCGCCAGCGGCAGCACCCCGGTGACCAGCAGCGAGGCGGTCGTCATGGACACCAGCAGCGCGACGGCGAGGGCGGAGCCGGTGCGCCGGCGCGGGACCCCGTGGTCGCGGGCGAGCTCGGCCTGGGCCACGAACTGGAAGACGGTGCCGGGGATGTACCGGCCGAGCTGCCCGACGAAGAAGACCCGCGCCGCGGCGCCGACGGGCAGCGCCGAGCCGAGGTCGGCCAGCACCGCCCGCCACGACGCCCCCGAGAGGGTCACGTTGGCCAGGGACAGCAGCAGCGCGAGCAGCACCGACCACGCGTCGAGGCGGGCCCAGGCGTCGGCGATCGCGGCGCGGTCGCGCACGACGTAGACGACGGCCAGGGCGAGCGCGAGGAGGAGGAACCCGGCCCGCAGGACGGGCGAGCGCAGGACCCCCAGGAGGCGGGAGAGCACCCCTCAGCGCCGCACGAAGGTGAGCAGCACGAACGTGTAGTCCAGCCCGGTCCGCTTCCAGTGCACGGGACGTTCGGGGTGGGCCAGGACGTCGTCGGTCAGCTCCCCGACGAGGTCGAGCCCGACGCGGGCGGCGAGCGCGACGAGGTCGCGCAGGTCGGCCGGGGAGAAGATCTTCACCGGCGCGCCGTAGGCCGTGACCCCGGTCGTGTCCGGCGGCGACTGGTCGTAGTCGGTCGAGAGGGCCAGCACGCCGCCGGGCCGCAGGATGCGCGCCGTCTCGGTGAGGAAACCGGCGATGGGGACGCCGTGCTCGATGACGGACATGCAGGTCACGGCGTCCAGCGAGGCGTCGGGCAGTCCGGTGTCGGTGACGTCGCCGCGGCGGAACTCCACCCCGTCGCGGTGCACGGTGGCGCCGAACTCCAGGTTGATCCCGGCCAGGTCGCCGCGGGTGCGGCCCAGGCCGTACAGGCGCAGCCACGGCAGGACGGGTGAGTACCGGGCCGAGCCGGCGTCCAGGACGCGGGCCGTGCGCGACCCGTCGTCGGCCAGGGTCAGGACGGCCGCCACGGCGCCGAGGGCGTCCCAGTTCTTCGGGGCGTCGGGGTGGGCGGGCAGGTGCAGCCGCTTCGTCTGCGCGAGCGCGTCGGCGACCTCGGCGGCGTCGTGCAGGACGCCCGTGCGCGGCACGCCCGAGGGCACGGGCCGGGCGGCGGGGGCGGCGGTGAGCTTGCGGGCCGCGAGCTGCTCGCCGGCCCGGCGCTGCACGCCGACGCGGGCCCACAGCGCGTGCTCGGCACCGCGCTTGAGGACGGCCAGGGCCTTCCCCCCGGGCGGGGCCGCGGCCGTGCCGCCGAGGGCGGCCTCGTCCACGGCGCCCAGGTAGGCGTCCCACGGGGCCTGCAGGTCGGGGGCCTGCACGTTCTCCCGCAGCGACGTCAGGCCACCACCCCCGAGGCGCAGCAGCCCCTGCGCCAGGGCCGCGGCGCTGCCGGGCTCGACGAGGAGGCCGTCGACGCCGTCGCGCACCTGGGCCGGGAAGGACCCCACGCGGGTGGCCAGGACCGGCAGGCCGTGGGCGAAGGCGAGCAGCGCGTTCTGCGAGGCGGTGCCGGAGCGGTAGGGCAGCACGACGGCGTCGTGGGCGGCCATCAGCGCGGGGATGGCCGAGGCCGGGACGTACCCCTCGCGCAGGTCGACGTGACCGCGCATCCCGGGGGCCGACGCGAGCTCACGGACCCGCCGGCCGGCGGCGCCCCACAGCTCCCCGGCGATGGTCAGCCGCGCGTCGAACCCGCGCTGGTGGACCTCACCCAGCGCCTCCAGCAGCAGGTCCAGGCCCTTGTACTCGCGCACCACGCCCAGGCTCAGCAGCCGCACCCCGCCGTCGCGGGGCACCCGCGAACCGGCCTCGCCCGCGAGCCTGGGGCCGCCGGGCAGGTGCGGGGGCAGGTCGGCCGTCACGACGCGGCGGGCGCCGTGGGTGTGGGCGAGGGCGGCCTGCGCCTCGGAGTGCACGACCACCCCGTCGACGGCGGCCAGCAGCCGGGACACCAGCAGCTCGTCCCCCGGGCCCGGCTCGTGCGGCAGGACGTTGTGCGCCACGACGACCGTCCGCGCCCGGGAGTGCACCGAGCGCATCGCGGCCAGCACCGTCAGCAGCGCCGGCACCTGCAGCGGCACGACGTGGGCCAGGACGACGAGGTCGGCCCCGGCGATGCGGCGCCCGGTGCGCCACCACGACGCCGGCGAGGACCACGACAGCGGCCGTAGCGTGGGGGAGAACTCCGGCACCTCCGGGGCCGCCTCCGGCAGCGCCACCTGGCCCGGGTACAGCAGCTCGGGGTAGAGGCTGGCCCAGGAGACGAGCTTGACGTCGTCGCCGCCGGTGGCCAGGTGCCGGGCCAGTTCGGTCGTGTGGACCGCGATGCCGCCCTTGTTCGGGTGGGCGGGGCCGAGGACGACGACGCGCCGCGCCGCGGCGGGGGCGCTCACGCGCTGTCCCGCGAGCGCACGACGAGGTCGGCCAGCAGCGCGACGGCACCGATGAGCAGCCCGGAGACCAGCAGCAGCACGGTGTTGGCCGGGAAGTAGAAGGCGTGCCGGAACATGTCGGTGACGCCCTTGACGAAGCCGAGGCCGAAGAGGAACAGCGCCACCGGCATGAGCACGCGCAGCGGCTCGAAGTACATGACCATGCGCAGCACCTGCAGGATGTACCGGTAGGCGTCCTTGGTGAAGTGGAACTTGGACTTCCCGGCGCGCTTGGCGTAGCTCGTCGGCACGTACTTCACGTCGTGCTGGTTGCACAGGAACGACAGCGTGATCGTCGTGACGCAGGAGAACCCGGCCGGCAGCAGCCGCAGGTACGGCAGCGACACCGACTTGCGGAACGCGCGCAGCCCGGAGTTCAGGTCCGGGATGCGCTGGCGGGCCAGGACCTCGGCGACCTTGCGGATGACGAACTTCGCGGGCACCCGCAGCGCCTTGTGCGACCCCTCCTCCGTCGTGCGCGCCCCGACGACCTGGTCGTAGGAGTCGTCCTCGAGCAGGACCCGCACCAGCTCGGGGATGCGCTCGTTCTCGTAGGACATGTCCGCGTCGGTCCACACGACGATCTCGCCGCGGGCCATCTGGGTGCCGATGCGGCGCACCGTGCCCGAGCCGCCGTTGCGGCGGAAGGCCACGACCCGCAGGTGCGGGTACTCGTGCTCGACCGAGCGCAGGGCCTGCAGCGTGTCGTCGGTGGAGCAGTCGTCGATGGCCAGCAGCTCGTACGGCATGCCGTCGTCGTCCATCGCCTTGGTGATGCGCGCGACCTCCAGCAGGACGTGCGCCTCCTCGTTGTAGCAGGGCAGCACGATCGTGGCGACGGGCGCCGGTCCGCTCGGGGGCTGGACCTCATCTTCGACAGGCATGGCGGGCAGAGCTTACCGACGAACGGGGCGGTTCCCCGGCCACCGGCGCGGGACGGCACCATGTGCCCGTGAGCCACCCCGGGTCCCCCAGCGAGCGCGCCGCGGACGCCGCGCTCGAACGCGCACGGTC
The DNA here is from genome assembly GCF_041276425.1 of Kineococcus halophytocola. Classification (NCBI taxonomy): domain Bacteria; kingdom Bacillati; phylum Actinomycetota; class Actinomycetes; order Kineosporiales; family Kineosporiaceae; genus Kineococcus; species Kineococcus halophytocola. Next base: position 77,778 of record NZ_JBGFTU010000013.1, read on the forward strand.
CTTCGGAGCCGTCGCCGACGTCTACGACCGCGCCCGCCCCAGCTACCCCGACGAGGCCCTGGACTGGCTGCTGCCCGCGGCTCCCCCGGGCCGTCGGCTGCGCGTGGTCGACCTCGGCGCCGGGACGGGGAAGCTGACCCGCTCGCTCGTGGCCCGCGGCCTGGACGTCACCGCCGTCGAGCCGTCCCCGGGGATGCGCGAGACGTTCTCCCGCGTGCTGCCGGGCGTGGAGGTCCTCGACGGCACCGGGGAGTCGATCCCGCTGCCCGACGGGTCCGTCGACGCCGTCCTCATGGCCCAGGCCTGGCACTGGGTCGACCCCGCCACCGCCGTCCCCGAGGTCGCCCGCGTGCTGCGCCCGGGCGGCCGGCTCGGCCTGCTGTGGAACGTGCGCGACGCCGGGGTGGAGTGGGTCGCACGGCTGGACCGGCTGCTGCCCGGCCCCGGGGAGGAGCAGCTCGGCAGCCTCGCCCCCCGCGTCGGTGCCCCCTTCGGACCGGTGGAGCGCTACGACGTGCGCTGGTCCGACCCGGTGACCGTGGAGTCCCTGCTGGACCTGACCCGCTCGCGCAGCTGGGTCATCGCCCTGGAGGAGGCCCGGCGCGAGGAGGTGCTCGCCGACGTGCGCGCGCAGGCGGAGGAGCGGCTGCGGCAGGTCGGGTCACCGCTGTCGGGGACGTTGGCGCTGGAGTACGTGACGCGCTGCTCGCGGGCGACGCTGCCGGGCTGACCGCCGCCGCGCCCGATGCCCGCGCCCGACGCGATCGGGACACCCATCGGTGTCACCACGGGTCGCACCGCCGTGGAGTGAGCCGTGGGTGGCCCGAGGGGGTCGTCCGGGCGACCGGATCGGGACACCCACCGGTGGTCCCACCCACCCCGTCCCCGCGGTCCACCCACCAGGAGAGACCGCGGGAAACCTGTGGGCGCCGACGGCGAGGTCCTCGACGATGGCCCCGTGCCCCGCATCGTCCCCGCGACCCCCGCCGACGCCCCCGCCGTCGCCGACGTGTTCCTCGCCGCCCGCGCCACGATGCGGTACCTGCCGCACCTGCACACCGAGGAGGAGACCCGCGCGTTCATCGCCGACGTCGTGCTCGCCCGGCAGGAGGTGCACCTGGCCCGCGACGACGACGGCGTGGTGCTGGGGTTCGCGGCGGTCGAGGACGCGTGGCTGCAGCACCTGTACGTCGCCCCCCGCGCCTGGGGCCGCGGGATCGGGACGCTCCTGCTCGGGCACGTCACCGCCCGGCGGGACGCCGTCGGCGGAGCGCTGCTGCTGCACGTCTTCCAGCGCAACGTCGGAGCCCGCCGCCTCTACGAGCGGCACGGCTTCCACCTCGTCGCCAGCGGCGACGGCGACGGCAACGAGGAGCGCGAGCCCGACGCGACCTACCGCCGTCCGCCCTCACCGCGCTCACCCTGAGTCACTGCAGGGCGGGTCGGGGGGCGACTCCGGTGACGAGCCGGACGTCGATCCGCTGCACCCCGTCCGGGCGCCGCGTCAGCACGCGCTCGTCCTCGCTGGTGCGCAGGCTCACGACGACGCGCGGGTCCTGCACTCCCAGGCGGGTCAGCACCTCGACGGGGTCGGTGTCACCGCCCGCGGCGACGAGCACGGGGGTCCCCCCGGCCGCGCGGACGCGCTCGGACTGCCGGTCCACCGCCGCGCGCAGCACCTGCCAGTACTCCGGCGTCCCGGGCCGTCCCTGGCCGGTCGGCACGACGAGGGAGGCGGACGGCACGTCGCACGTGCCGCGCAGCAGCTGCGGCCACTCGTTGCGCGAGCGGGGGTCGACGGCGAGGGCGACGTCACCGGGGGCGAAGCTCGCGCAGGCGCGGGCGACGGCGGCGGGCTGGCCGACCTCGGTGCGCTGGGTGGCGACGGGCAGGGTGCCCCACGCGGCGGGCCCGAGGAGCAGGACGACGGCGACGACGACGCGCAACCCCGTCAGCCGCTGCCCCGGGGCGGAGTACCGCACGACGACCCACCGGCAGGCCGCGACGGACAGGACCACGACGGCGGGCAGCACGACGACGACGAACCGGCGGTCGGCCCACGGGTGGTCGGGGGTGATGCCGGGGCGGTACAGGGTCAGCAGCGTCGAGCCGAGCGCCGCGACGTACGGGGCCGTCCACGCCGGCAGCGCACCCCGCCCCTGCACGCCCCGCACCACCCGCGGCAGCGCGACGACGGCCGCCGCCCCGGCCAGGGCGACCGCGGGCCAGCCCAGGTACCAGGCGATCCAGTCGACCGAGTGCTCGGCGTAGGTGCGGCCCCCGTCGACTGGGAGCCCCTGCGCCAGTTGCAGTCCCGCGACGAGCTTGCTGCCGGAGTCCTCCGGGTCCTGGCGCACCACCAGCCACAGCGGCCGGCTCGCCAGCCCGGCGAGCACCACGCCGAGCACCACGGCCAGCACCGTCGGCAGCCGCTCGCTCCTCAGCCACCCCTGCCGGGCCAGGACGCCGCGGCGGGCCAGCCGCACCACGACGGCGCTCGCGACCGCGAGGACCACCAGCCCGGCGACGAGCGGCAGCAGCGAGCCGGAGATCGTCCCCAGGTAGGGCCGGGAGGTGAGCAGCGCGGCGGCGACGGCGAGCGCCGAGGCGAGCGCCGTCCCGGCCAGCAGCGCGCGGGCGCCGGGGTGGCGGACGACGAGCAGGACGGCCAGGACGGGGACGAGGACGGCGACCTCGCGCAGGAAGTCGATGCGGACGAACCCGCACGCGCCGACGAGGAGCCCGGCGCCGAGGCCGAGGCGGGCCGCGGCCCGGCCGGTGGCGGGCAGCAGCGCGACGAGCAGGGCGGCGGCCCCGAACAGGACGAGCAGCGCGGGCGGTTCGGAGTAGGTGGAGCGGTTGGCGTGCAGGACGGGCTGGGCGAGGGCGAGGACGGCCGCGGCCAGCGGCGCCCAGCGGGGGCCGACGACGCGGGCGGTGAACCCGGCGACGGCCAGGACGCCGAAGGCGCCGAGGACCCCGGGCACGACGAACATCCCCGTCCACCCGCCGGCCCAGTCCCCCAGGGAGTACAGCGCGGGGGCGCCGAGGAGGAACTGCGGGACGACGTGGTCGCCGACCTCGTAGAAGGCCGGGGAGGCGAGGGTGAGGTTCGGGTCGGCGAGCGCCGCGGCCCCGCCGAGGGCGGGGACGGAGGCGTCGACGGGCAGGCCGTGGCGGGTGGCGAGGTGGTGGGCGTAGAGGGCCACCGACCCGGCGTCGCGGCGCAGGACGACGTGCTCGGCGTGGGTGAGGGCGGCCCACGCGCCGGCACCGAGCGCGATCGCGGCGCTGCCGCCGGCCGACCACCACCCGGCGGCCACGACGGGGGTGCCCCAGGCCAGGCGCCCGGCCAGGACGGCGACGACGAGCCCCACGGGCAGCGCGACGGGCGGGGTCCACAGGTCCAGCAGCACGAGCGGGACCGCGACGGCGGTGAGCGCGGCGACGGCGGCGGCCAGGACGACGGGGACCCGCGTCAGAAGGGTTCCCGCGGCGGTGCTCCCGGTGCTGCTCACGCCGGGAGAACCTACCGGCACACTCGGGACGTGATCGTCGTCGTGACGGACGTGGCCGCCCCGCCGCAGGTGCTGCACGACCTCGTCCTGGACGTGGACGTGCACGCGGACTCGTTGTCCGGCAGCGGGGAGAGCGCGACGACGAGCACGGGGCGGCGGGTCCTGCGCGCCGGGGACGAGGTGACGTTCACCGCCCGCCACCTCGGGGTCCGGTGGACGATGACGAGCCGGGTGAGCGTCGCCGAGCGCCCGCACCGCGTCGTCGACGAGCAGGTGCGCGGCCCCTTCCGCCGGCTGCGCCACGAGCACCTGTTCACCGCGACGCCGGCGGGGACCCGGATGACGGACCGGGTGGAGGTGGCCCTGCCCGGTGGGCCCCTCGGCGCGCTGGCCGTTCGGCTGGTGGCCGGGCCGTACCTGCGCCGGCTGCTGCGGGAGCGTGCCGCGCACCTGCGTGCGGTCGCCGAGCGGGGCGCCGCACCACCCCCCGCCCCCTGACCCACCCCGCGTACGGTGACGGCGTGCTCCCCGTGCTGCGCCGCCTCCTGGACGACGACCCGACCGTGCCGCGGCTGACCTGGTACGCCGCCGACCACGCCTCCTCCGGGGAGCGCGTCGAGCTGTCGGCGCGGGTGCTGGCGACGTGGGTGGCCAAGACGGCCAACCTCCTGGAGGAGGAGTTCGAGGTCGGTCCCGGCTCCGTGGTGGCCCTGGACCTGCCGACCCACTGGCGCACGCCGGTGTTCCAGCTCGCGGCGTGGTCGACGGGGGCCGCGGTGCGCCACGGCGCCGACGGGGCCGCGGACGTGCTCGTGTCCTCATCGGTGGAGACGCTGCGGCGCAGCACGACCCAGGATCGCGTGGCCGTCTCCCTCGCCCCGCTGGCGACGAGCTTCGGTGCCGACCTGCCCCCCGGCGTCCTCGACTACGCCCGCGTCGTGACGGGGTACGGCGACACGCACGTCGCGCTGGCCGACCCGGGGCCGGAGGACCCCGCCCTGGAGGAGCCCGCCCTGACCCACGGCGGGCTGCTCGCGCGGGCGCAGGACCTCGGCGCGGACTGGCCGGTGGGGGTGCGCCTGCTCACCGATGCCGGTCCCGACGACGTGGTGCGCGGCCCGCTGGCGGCGTGGGCGCGGGCCGGGTCGGTGGTCCTGACCCCCGACCTGGACGCGCTGGCCGAGCGGGTCGTGACCTCCGAGCGCACCACGGCCACCCTGCGCACGCGCCCGGCCGCCTAGGACCACCGGACCGGGGACACGGACCCTGTAGGGTCCGGGTCAGGGGTGGTCGGGAGTGCCTGCGCAGTCCGATGTTGTCGTGCACGGGATCGGCGTGACGGTGTTCGTCGTGCTCGCGGTCCTGGGTTTCGCGGTCTGCCTGCTGTCGTTCGTCTTCGACGGCGTCTTCGAGGCGTTCGACCTGGACCTGGCCGGGGGGTTCCTGTCCCTCACCTCCCTGTCCGGCGGCCTCGCCCTGTTCGGCCTCGCCGCCACCCTCGCGCAGACCTCGTTCGGCTGGACCACGCTGCAGGCCACGGGTTTCGGGGCGGGCGTGGGGCTGGCGACGATGGCCGGGGTCGGCGGGCTCGTCCGCACCCTGCGCCGGGAGGAACCCGAGACCCACGTCTCGATCCTGGGCGCGCGCGGCCACGTCACCACCCCGGCCGCGCGCCCCGGGTCGTTCGGGGAGGTGAACCTGCGCCTGCACGGGACGACGGTCAAGCGCAGCGCCGTCAGCGACTCCCCCCTCGTCCGCGGCGCCGAGGTCGTGGTCGTCGCCGAGGTGTCCGCGACCGCCGTGCGGGTGGAACCGCTCCCCTGAACCGAGTCGAACCCTGAGGAGAGGACCGTCGTGGAGTTCCTGACCCCTGCCGTCATCCTGGTGGCCGCAGCCGTCGTCGTCGTGCTGCTGCTGGCCGTCGCCGTCGTGCGCCGGTACCGCATCGCCGGCCCCAGCGAGGCGTTCATCATCACGGGGAAGAAGGGCCAGCCGGTCACGAACCCCGAGACGGGCAAGGTCTCCACCGACCTGTCCGGCCAGAAGGTCGTCATGGGCGGCGGGGTGTTCGTGCTGCCGTTCGTGCAGCAGGCCTACACGCTGTCGCTGGCCTCCCGGCGCATCTCGGTGCAGATCCGCGGCGCGGTCTCGGCCAAGGGCATCCGGCTGAACCTCGACGGCGTCGCCATCATCAAGGTCGGCGGCACCGAGGACTCCGTGCGCGCTGCGGCGCAACGGTTCCTGCACCAGCAGGACGAGATCGAGTCGTTCACCCAGGAGGTCCTGGCCGGTTCGCTGCGGTCCATCGTCGGGACGCTGACGGTCGACGAGATCATCCGCGACCGGGCCGCGTTCGCCTCCCGCGTCGCCGAGGAGGCCGAGACCTCGCTCACGAACCAGGGGCTGGTGCTGGACACGTTCCAGATCCAGGACGTCACCGACGACGTGAACTACCTGCGGGACCTGGGACGGCCCGAGGCCGCCATCGCCGCCCAGAACGCCGCGATCGCCGAGGCGAACTCCCAGCAGGAGTCCCAGCAGGCCGAGGCCCGCGCCCAGGAGAAGATCTCCGGCGCCACCCGCGACCTGCACCTGCGCCAGGCCGAGTTCAAGGCCGAGACCGACACCGCGCAGGCCCGCGCCGCCGCGGCCGGGGTGCTGGCCAAGGCCGCCCGGGACCAGGAGGTCCTCCTGGAGCAGGAACGCGTCGCCGAACGCCAGGCCGCGCTCACCGAGCGCCAGCTCGACACCGAGGTGCGCAAACCCGCCGACGCCCGCCGCTACGACGCCGAGCAGCAGGCCCAGGCGCGCCGGAACTCGGAGATCTACGAGGCCGAGGCGAAGAAGGCCTCCGACATCGCCAACGCCGAGGCCGACGCCCGCCGCGTCGAACTGTCCGCGACCGCGGAGGCGAACCGCATCAAACTGGCCTCCGAGGCCGACGCCCAGCGCGTCCGCGTCGCCGGTCAGGCCGAGCTGGACCGGCGCACCGCGCTGGCCAACGCGACCCGCCTGGAGGGCGAGGCCGAGGGTGCGGCCATCCGGGCCCGCGGGGAGGCCGAGGCGGAGACGATGCGGCTGCGGGCCGAGGCGTTCGAGCAGTACGGCGAGGCCGCCGTCGCCCAGATGGTCGTCGACGCCCTGCCCCGGGTCGCCCACGAACTGGCCGCGCCGATGTCGGCGATCGCCGACCTCACCGTCATCTCCACCGACGGTGCCTCCCAGCTGTCGCGGCAGGTGGGCTCGAACCTCACGGAGACCCTGGAGGTGGTCAAGCGCACGACCGGTGTGGACGTCACCGAACTGCTGCGCAACCTCACGGGCCAGCCGGGCCGGGCGGACCAGCCGCGCCCGGCGACGGCGCAGCAGCCCGCCCCGCCCGCCACGGACCCCGCCACGGAACCCGGGACGGTTGTGACGCCCGACGCGGGGTAGTCGCCCTGGGTGAGCACTGCGACGTCGGCGCCGGCCGGCACCCCCCTGCGCCGGGCGATCACCGGCAAGCTGCTGTTCCTGTTCATCCTCGGCGACGTCCTCGGCGCGGGCATCTACGCCCTCGTCGGGGAACTCGCCGGGGAGGTGGGCGGGGCGATCTGGATCCCGCTGGCCCTCGCCCTCGTCCTGGCCCTGCTGACGGCCTCCTCCTACGCCGAGCTCGTCACGAAGTACCCGAAGGCGGGTGGGGCGGCGGTCTTCGCGCAGCGCGCGTTCGGCCGCCCGCTCGTCTCGTTCCTCCGGCGCTGAGCGCCGGCTCCAGTCGGTTTCTCGATGCTGGCCGCGGGCGTGACGAGCGTCGCCGGGCTCGCGCTGGCGTTCTCCGGCGACTACCTCGGCGCCCTGCTCGACGTGCCGGCCCTGCCCGCCGCGCTGGTGTTCCTCGTGCTCGTGGCGCTGCTGAACGCCCGCGGCATCAAGGACTCCCTGCGCGCCAACGTCGTCATGACCGTGATCGAGGTCGGGGGGCTGCTGCTCGTCGTCGCCCTCGCCGCGGTGGTCCTCGGCCGCGGGGAGGGGTCACCGGGCCGCGTCCTGGAGTTCTCCCCCGACCACTCCCCCGTCGCCGGGATCCTCGCCGCGGCCGTCCTGGCGTTCTACTCCTTCGTCGGGTTCGAGACGTCGGCCAACGTCGCCGAGGAGGCCGTGGAGCCGAGCCGCACGTACCCGCGGGCCCTGTTCGGCGGGCTCGCCGTCGCCGGGGTCGTCTACGTCCTCGTCGGCCTGGCCGTGTCCACCGCCGTCGCCCCCGCGCAGATCGCCGGGTCGGACGGGCCGCTGCTGGAGGTGGTCCGGGTCGCCGACGTCGGCCTGCCCGGCTGGGTGTACTCCCTCATCGCCCTCATCGCGGTCGCCAACGGCGCCCTGCTGACGGCGATCATGTGCAGCCGGCTGACCTACGGGATGGCCACCGAGGGGCTGCTGCCGCCGGTCCTGGCGCGCGTGCTGCCGGGCCGGCGCACGCCGTGGGTGGCGATCGTCGTCACGACGCTCGTCTCGATGGCCCTCGTCCTCACCGGGGACCTCGCCACGCTGGCCGCGACCGTGGTGCTGCTCCTGCTGTTCGTCTTCGTCAGCACGAACGTCGCCGTCCTCGTGCTGCGCCGGGACCGGGTGCGGCACGAGCACTTCCGCGCCCCGACCGCCCTGCCGGTCCTGGGCGTGCTGGCCTGCCTGGGGCTGCTGACCCAGCAGGAGGCCGGTGTGTGGCTGCGCGGGGCCGCCCTGCTCGCGGTCGGGGTGGTGCTCTTCCTGCTCACGCGCAGGATCAGCGGCGGGGCGTCCCGGGGGACGCGGCGACGAGTCGACCTGACCCGCTCAGCGTCAGCGGGTGCTCGGCGGCCGTGACGAACGCCGCCTGGCCCTGCTCCAGCTCCAGCGTCCCCGCGGCCGAGGACAGCGTGAGGGTCCCCTCCAGGACGAGCACGGCCCGCGGGACGTGCTCGTCCCAGCGGCGCCCGGACCCGAGGGTGAGCACGGTGAGGGCGAAGTCGGGCAGGGGGCAGAACACCTGCTCGTCGGGGTCGGAGGACGGCAGGGGCGCCAGCAGCGGCGGCGGCAGCTCGCGGAAGTCGAGCACGTCGAGCAGTTCGGGCACGTCGACGTGCTTGGGCGTCAGCCCGCCGCGCAGCACGTTGTCGGAGCTGGCCATGAGCTCCACGCCCGTGCCCGACAGGTAGGCGTGCACGTTGCCCGCGGGCAGGTACAGCGCCTCCCCCGGGGCCAGGCGCACCTGGTTCAGCAGCACCGAGACGAGCACCCCCGCATCGCCCGGGTAGTGCCCGGACAGGTCCACCACGCACTGCGCCGAGGGGTCCTCGGAGTCCGCGCACGCCGTCGCGACGGCCTCCACGAGCGGGGCGACGGCCTCGGCGGGCGCCGTCAGCAGCAGCCGCGTGGCCTCCTTCAGCGCGCCCGGCGCGTCGGGCCCGGCGAGCACGTCCAGCAGCTCGTCGTGGAGGTCGCGCGCGTCCGGCGGCAGGGCGGGCAGCTCCAGCCCGGCCAGCAGGTCGTGCGCCGCGGCCGGGGACCGGAACCCGGCCATCGCGGCGAACGGTTCCAGGGCGTACAGCAGCTCGGGCTTGTGCGAGTCGTCCTTGTAGAGGCGGTGGGGCGCGTCGGCCGGGACCCCGTCGGCCTCCTCCTGCGCGTACCGGCGCTGCGCGGTCGCGCTGTCCGGGTGGGCCTGCAACGACAGCGGCGCCCCCGCCGCGAGCACCTTGAGCAGGAACCCGAGCCGGTCCCCGCCGTCGGGCCCCAGGAACTCGACGGGCGCCGCGGCGATGCGCTCGTCCAGCCGGACCCCGTCCGCCAGCGACGGCGCCCCCGCGTGGGCGCCGAGCCACAGCTCCGCCTGCGGCCGGCCGTCCGGCGCGCGGCCCAGCAGCCGCGGGATGGCCGTCGTCGAGCCCCAGGCGTAGGGCTGGACGGTGTTGGTCAGTCTCAGCACACCGGGCAGGCTGCCACAGCGGCGGGGACCGGCGCTCCAGTACGGTCGCAGCCATGAGCGTTCTCGTGACGGGCGGTGCCGGCTACATCGGGTCCCACGTGGTGCGGCTGCTGCAGCAGCGCGGCACCGAGGTCGTCGTGGTCGACGACCTGTCCAACGGGCGGGTCGAACGGGTCGGTGGGGCGGCCGTGGTCGAGGTCGACCTCGGCACCGACGCCGCCGTCCCGGCCCTGGAGCGGGCCTTCACCGAGCACGGCGTCGACGCCGTCGTCCACTTCGCCGCCCGCAAGCAGGTCGGGGAGTCGGTGGCCCGGCCCGCGCGGTACTGGTCGCAGAACGTCGGCGGCACGGCGAACCTGCTGCAGGCCATGGAGACCGCCGGGGTCGGCAAGCTCGTCTTCTCCTCCTCCGCGGCCACCTACGGCGCACCGGACTCGCCGGTCGTGCGCGAGGACGGCCCGGCCGAGCCGATCAACCCCTACGGCCAGACGAAGCTCGTGGGCGAGTGGATGACCCGGGCCGCCGGGACGGCGTGGGGGCTGCGCGCGGCGAACCTGCGCTACTTCAACGTCGCCGGCGCCGGCTGGGACGACCTGGGCGACTCCGCCGTCATGAACCTCATCCCCATCGTCTTCTCCGCCCTGGACGCCGGGCAGGCGCCCGCGGTGTTCGGCGACGACTACCCCACCCCCGACGGCACCTGCATCCGCGACTACGTCCACGTCCTGGACCTGGCGCAGGCGCACCTGGCGGCCCTGGACCACCTCGCCACCGACGAGCGCCCCTACGACACGTTCAACGTCGGCACCGGCGCCGGCGCCTCGGTGCTGGAGGTGCTCGCCGAGGTCCGCGCCGTCACCGGCGTCGACGTCGACCCCGTCGTGCACGCCCGCCGCGCCGGGGACCCGCCGCAGCTCGTCGCCGACGTGGAGCGCATCACCTCCACGCTGGGGTGGAGCGCGACGAAGGACCTGCACGACATCGTGACCAGCGCGTGGGAGGCCTGGCGCCGCTGACCGTCCGCCACCGCGGGTCGGTGCGGCGGGGGTCGGTGCGGCGGGGGTCAGTGCGGGAGCAGCACGCTGACGAGCAGCAGCACGGGCACGACCAGGACCGTCGTCACCAGCACGGTGTCGCGGGCCAGGTCGCGCCCGACGCCGTAGCGGACCGCGAAGGTGAAGACGTTCTGCGCCGTGGGCAGGGCCGCCACGACCGTCGCGGCGAACACGGACTGCTCGTCCAGCCCCAGCGCGAACCGCGCCACCAGGTAGGTGACGCCCGGCTGCACGAACGCCTTCAGGGCGCTGGACAGCAGCACCTCGGGCCGGCGCCAGCCGTGGGTGCTGCGTCCGTGCAGGGAGATCCCGAACGCCACCAGGGCGCCGGGGATGGCGAACCCGGCCAGCAGCTCCAGGGGCTGGGCCAGCGCGGTCGGCACCGGCCACCCCGTCACCGACAGCACGATGCCCACGGCGCTGGCCAGCAGGACGGGGTTGGCCAGCGGGGCCAGCAGACGGCGCGCACTGGGTCCCCCGCGGTGCCGGCCGACGTCCAGGACGCCGAGCGCGATCGGGGTCAGGACGACCATCTGCAGCAGCATCGCCGGCAACACGGCGGTCAGGTCCTGCAACACGTACGCCGCGACGGGCAGGCCGATGTTCGCGGCGTTGACGAACGAACTGCTCAGGCCGCCGATGACGAGCTCGTCGCGCCCCAGCCGCAACCGCCACCGCGCCAGGACCAGCCACAGCCCCAGCGCCACGAGCACCCCGGCACCGGTGACCAGGAGCTGGGCCGACAGCAGGACCTGCACGTCGGCGCCGGCGAGGGTCTGCACGAGCAGGGCCGGGGACCCGACGAAGAACACCAGCCGGGACACCACGACCTGGCCGGTGGGCCCCAGGACGCCCGTGCGGCCCAGGACGTACCCGACGGCGATGAGCGTGGCGACGACGACGAAGCCGGTGAGGACCCCGCTCACGGCCTGCGCACGGACCGGGCGCGGACGGTCCGGGAACGGGGGCGGGGCACCGCAGGAGGCTACCGGGGCCCGGTACCGGTCCCGTCCGGCGGCGCGGACCACGGGGGGCACCCCCGCAGCGGCGGGCCACGTCGCCGGTCACGCGGCGGGTCACGGTCGGCTCACGATCGCGCCGCCGCGGGGCTCGTCCGCCGGGGGTGCCCGCCCGGCGTTGCTAGGGTCGAGACCCGTGATCGACGCCCTCGGGAACCCCGCCTCCGTCCTCCTGCTCGGGGGCACCTCCGACATCGGTCTGGCCATCGTGGAACGGCTCAGCCCCGAGCGTCCGCTGCAGGTCACCCTGGCCGCCCGGCCGGGCTCGCGCCGCGAGGAGGCCGTCGCCCGGCTGCACCGCCGGGGGCACCGGGTGCGCACCGTCGACTTCGAGGCCACCGACCTGGCCGCGCACGAGGGGGTGCTGGAGGAGGCCTTCGCCGCCGGTGACGTCGACGTGACCGTCCTGGCCTTCGGCGTGCTGGGCGACAACGAGGTGTCCTGGCAGGACGCCCGCGCCGCCGTCGACGTCGCCACCGTCAACTACACCGCCCCCGTCAACCTCGGCGTGCACCTGGCCACCCGCCTGCGGGCCCAGGGCCACGGCGTCCTCGTCGCGCTGTCCAGCGTCGCCGGGGAACGCGCGCGCCGGTCCAACTTCGTCTACGGCTCCTCCAAGGCCGGGTTCGACGCCTTCTTCACCGGCCTGCGCGAGGCCCTGCGGCCCAGCGGGGTGCGGGTCGTCGTGGTGCGCCCCGGTTTCGTCACCACGAAGATGACGCAGGGGCTGGACAAGGCCCCGCTGTCGGTCTCGGCCGAGCAGGTCGCCGAGGTGGCCGTCGACGCGGTGCGCACCGGCAAGGAGACGGTCTGGGCCCCCGAGCCGATGCGCTGGGTGATGTCGGCGCTGCGGCACGTGCCGGCGCCGGTGTTCCGCAAGCTGCCGATCTGACGCGACGAGCCGCCCCGTCCGCCCCCTCGACCTGAGAGGTCACCCTGTCGAGCACGCACACCCGCCCCGACGCCCCGGCCGTGGCTGACGTCCCGGCGGCGCGTCACCGTCCCGGTGAGGTCCAGGGCTCGGCCCCGGGGACCCCGCGCCCGGCCGGGAGGCGGATCGACCTCCTCGCCGGCGTCGTGGCGACGGTCGTGGCGGCGGTGGTGTTCTCCTGGCGGCTCGGCACGCCGAGCCCGTGGCGGGACGAGGCGGTCACGATCGCCGTCGCCGCCCGCACGACGGAGCAGATCTGGGCGCTCGTGCAGAGCGTGGACCTGGTGCACGCCCCCTTCTACTTCCTGGCCCACGCGCTGTTCGGGACCGACGTCGACGTCGTCCAGGCCCGGTGGATCTCCGTCGTGGCCGCCGCCCTGACCGCCCCGGTGCTCTACGGCCTCGGCCGCCGCCTCGCCGCGGGTGCCGCCGGTGCCGCGGGTGCCGTGGGGCCGGGCACCGCCCGGCTCACCGGGGCCACCGCGGCCGCGCTGTTCGTCTCGATGCCCTTCGTCAGCCGGTACGCGCAGGAGGCCCGCCCCTACGCGCTGGCCACGCTCGTGGCCACCCTCGGCACCTACCTCCTCGTCCGGGCCGGGACCGGCACCGGCGGGCGGCGCTGGTGGGTGGCCTACGCGGTCTCGGTCCCGGTGCTCGTCGCGCTGAACACCGTCGCCGCGCTCGTCCTCCTGCCGCAGGCCGGGTGGGCGCTGGCCGCGGGACGGCGCACGTCCGTGCGCGCCGCCGCGGCCGCCGGCGCCGGGCTGCTGGCCTCGGTCCCGCTGCTGCTGGCCCAGAACGCCCAGAGCGGGCAGGTCGCCTTCCTGCAGCGCCCCACCCCGGGCGAGCTCGGCAGCCACGTCCTGTTCGCCCTGGGCTCCTCGCCGGTCGCGGTCGCCGTCGCGGCGCTGGCCGTGGCCGCCGCGGTGCGGTGGGGGCGGGCCCGCCGGCTCGTGCTCGTCGGCCTGCTGTGGGGGGTTCTGCCCTGGCCGCTGCTGTGGACGATCTCGCAGGTCACGCCGTTCTGGACGACCCGCTACCTCGTCTTCGTCGCCCCCGGCACCTGCCTGGCGATCGCCGCCGTCGTCACCGTCCGGCTGCGCCCGCGGGTGGGCGCGGCGCTGGCGGGGCTGCTCGTGGCGGTGATGACGGTGACGGGGCTGCACATGCAGTTCGTCTTCCGCTCCCCCACCATCGGGCACGCCGAGGACCTGCGGGGCACGGCGACCTACGTCGCCGCGCACGCCCGCCCCGGTGACGGGCTGCTGTTCCTGCCCGACGGCGAGTACCGCTACCGCGTCCTGACGCAGCTGTACCCGGAGGCGTTCGCGCGGCTGGACGACATCGCCCTGGAGCGGACGGCGGCGCAGTCCGCGACCCTCGTCGGCACGACCGTGCCGGCCCCGCACCTGTGGGAGCGGGTCGCGGGCGTGGACCGGATCTGGGTCATCGGCGGCGTCGGCCCGGTCGTCACCAAGACGGCCGAGGACCGCGAGGTCAGGCGCCTGCTGAACCAGGACTACCAGCTCGTCTCCACCGAGGAGAAGCGCGCGTTCAGCGTCAGGCTCTACGTGCGGCAGGGGCCGGGCGCCGCGGGCTGAGGGCCACCCGGCTCAAGGCGGCCGGGCCACCTGCCGATGGGGGCACCACCCGTACGACGCGAGGAGCCCCGTGGACCACCCCCGCCGCACCGCGGCCGTGCTGACCGGCGTGACCGGCGTGACCGGTCTGCTCGCGGTCTCGGCCTGCCTCGCGGCCGGCCCGACCGCTCAGCCACCGGCCCCCCGGGTGGCCACCGACCCCGGGGCGAGCGCGGGCCCGTGGGCGCGGTTCCGCGCCCCCCTGCACGTGCCGGCCCCACCCGTCCCCCCGGCCCCGCGGGTCGACCCCGGCCCCGCACCGGGCCCGGGGGTGCTGGGCCCGGGGACCGTGGTCGTCCCACCCCCGGCGGCACCGGCCGGCCCGCCGCACGCCGTGGTCCGGCCCGCCTGACCTCACGGCCGCGGGTCGGTGACGTGCAGGGCCAGTAGGGCGCAGTCGTCCTCGGGGCAGGACCCGGCCAGGTCCTGGACCAGCCGGTCGCACAGCTGCTCCAGCGGCAGGTGCCGGTGGGTGCGGATGCCGGCGCACAACGCCTCGATGCCCTCGTCCAGGTCGCGCCGGCGGGACTCGATGAGGCCGTCGGTGACCAGGAACACCGTCGTCCCGGCACGCAGCACCTCCCGGTGGCCGCTGCGGTCGGTGCCGGGGTCGACCCCGACGATCAGCTCGGCCGGGGTGCGCAGGACCTGGGTGGACCCGTCGGGGTGCAGCAGCACCGGCGGGGGGTGCCCGGCGTTGGTCCAGACGAGCGTGCCGACCGCGTCGGCGTCGTCGGCGGCGTCGGCGTCGTCGGCGTCGGCGTTCGCGGGGGTGTCCGCGCCGTCGGCACGGTCCGCGTCGGCGGTCCAGTGGACGCGGGCCAGCAGGAGGCTGGCGTGCAGGTGCAGCGCCAGCCCGGCGACGGCGCGCTCGAGGCGCGCGACGACCGCCTCGACCGGTTCGGGACGGTCCCAGACGAAGGCGCGCAGCAGCCCGCGCAACTGCCCCATGGCCGCGGCGGCGTCGATGTCGTGACCGGCGACGTCGCCGATGACCACGTTGGGCACCCCGTCGGCGGGGACGGTGATGTCGTACCAGTCCCCGCCGACCTGCTCTCCGGTGCCGGCCGGGACGTAGCGGGCCTGCACCTGCAGGTGCGGGACCGGCGGCAGGGTCGGCAGCAGCGAGCGCTGCAGCACCTCGGCGGTGCGGCGCTGGCGCTCGTACAGCCGCAGCCGGGCCACCGCCTGCGCGGTGAACGCGGTCAGCGCCTGCATCACCTCCCGCTCCCGGTCGCCGAACCGGTGCGGGCGGCGCCAGGCCAGGCCGAGGGCGCCGACGGTGTCGTCGCTGGTGCGCAGGGGGAAGTGGACCATGGCCCGGTAGCCGATGGCCTCGATCTGCTCCCGCAGGTGCGGGTAGGCGCGGATCACGTCGGCGGCGTCCTCGAAGACGAGGGTGTGCCCGCGGGCGGCGTCGGTGGGCGGGGAGGACGACGACATCGGCAGCACGGCCCACTGCCGGGCCAGCCCGGGGTCCAGGCCGGTGGTGGTCAGGTGCACCAGCTCCTCGGACTGGGGGTCGGTGACGGCCAGCAGGACGATGTCGGCCCCCAGCGCCGTCTGCGCGATCCCCGGCACCTGCGCGGCGAGCGCGGTCACCGAGTCGGCGGAGATGAGGACGGCGGCCAGCTCCAGCAGGGCGGCCAGCGCCGTCCGGCCGGCACCGTCCGGGGCCGGCACCTCGTCCGGGGGCGACGCCGCGTCCGGGGGCGACGCCGCGTCCGGCTCCTGGTGCGGTCCCTCGGTGACGGCCATGCCCGACAGCCTGGCAGGAAGCACCGGCCGCGGTGCCGGAATCCCCGGTCCGGTGCGCCCCGCCCGGAACCGCGGTCCGGGGCCCCTAGCCTGCTCGCGTGGACCACCAGCCCGTCCGGGCACCCCGGACGGGCCGGGCCCCGGCCCCGCCACGGGTCCGCGCCGTCGCCGTGTGCACCGGGTGGGGGCTGGTGGCCTTCCTCGCCTACGCCGCCCTCGGCCTGCTGCGCTACCGGGGTGGGCGGGTCGGCTCCTACGACCTCGGCATCTTCGCCCAGGCCGCGCGGGGCTGGGCGAGCGGCACCGGCCCGGTCTCGGACGTGCGCGGGCCGGGCTACCTGCTGCTGCAGGAGCACTTCAGCCCCGTCACCGTCCTGTTCGCCCCCGGCTGGTGGCTGTGGCCCGACCCGCGCAGCCTGGTCCTGACCCAGGCGCTGCTCCTGGCCGGCGCGGTCGCCGTCGTCGCGACCGCCGCGACCCGGCGTCTGCCGCCCCCGGCCGCGGCGGCGGCCGTCGTGGCCTTCGCCGCCTCCTACGGCGTCGTCGGCGCCGCCCGCTTCGACGTCCACGAGGTCGCCTTCGCCGCGCCCGCGCTGGCGGTGGTCTGCACGGCGCTGCTGGAGCACCGGCCCCGCCTCGCGTTCTGGGCCGCGGTCCCCCTGGTGCTGGTCAAGGAGGACCTGGGGGCCACCGTCTGCGCCGTCGCCCTGGTGCTGTGGTGGCAGGGGCGGCGGGCCTGGGCGGTGCGCACCGCGGTCCTCGGCGTGGCCGGTGGCCTGGTCGGGGTCGGCACCGTCGTCTGGTTCAACCCCCAGCACACCGTGCCGTTCCTGGGGTTCCTCACCGGCACCACCGCCACCGCCGACACCCCGCTCGCCGCCCGCGCGGGCGACACGGCGGTCCTGCTGGTGCTGCTCCTGCTCACCGGCGGCGTGGTGTGGGTGCGGTCCCCGTTGGCGGTGCTGGTGGTGCCGACGCTGCTGTGGCGGCTGGCCTCGAGCAACCCCAGCTACTGGTCGCCCCACCTGCACTACGACCTGGTGCTGATGCCGGTGGTCAGCCTCGCGCTGCTCGACGTGCTCGGCCGGCGCACCCCGCGGCCGGGCCGGGCGCGCGCGTGGGTGCGCCCGGCGGCCCTGACCTGCGCGGTGGGCACGGCCGTCGCGGCGCTGCTGGCCCACCCGCCCCTGCCCCGGCCGGCGCAGGCGTGGACGGCGGACGTGGACCGGCGGGTGCAGACCGCGGCGGCGCGCATCCCCGACGGCGCGACGGTGGCCGCCGACAACGACACCGGCCCCTACCTGGTGTCCCGGCTGCGGGTGCGGATGTGGTCCTACGACCACAGCACCCGGGCGCGGTGGGTCCTGGTCGACACCACCCGCGGTTCCTCCGCGGCCCCGCTGCCGGGCAAGGAGGCGACCCTGGCCGCCCTGCGCGGGCAGCCGGGGGTCGCGGTGGAGCAGGTCGGGGACTACGCCGTGATCGAGCTGCCCTGCGAGGGGTGGGTGCGCCAGGTCCGGCCCGCCGCCCCGCGACCCCAGCCGGACCCGGTCTGGGAGACGGGGTGCGCGTGAGCGCGGGACCGAGGGACCGGTCGCGGGCGTCACGACCCGGGGCGGTCCCCGGACTTCGAGAGTGAGGTCCCCGCGCGACCGGTCAGAGACCCACCCGACGGCTGGTGACGAGCACCCCGCCCGCAGCAGAGCTTCGTCGGTCCATCGTCGACCACCACCTCTTGCGGACTTTACCGAGCTTTGCGTTTCGCTGGTAAAGCTCCGAAAAGGCTGCAATGCTGTACGGGTGGCGCTCGACCCGGTGACCAACCCGTACACGCCGGGAGCAGGCCAACGTCCTGCCCTGCTCAGCGGACGAGATCAGGAGTTGCAGGACTTCCGGGCCCGACTGCAGCGACTGGAGCGGGGACGCGCCGCGCAGTGCACCCTCATCGTGGGATTGCGTGGAGTCGGGAAGACGGTGCTGCTGAACACCTTCGGACAAGAGGCGGTCCGTCGGGACTGGGTGGTCGTCGAGCACGAACTCACCGCTCGAGGAGACCTCCTGGCGACCCTCGCCCGAGTGGCCCACCAGGCACTTCTCGAGTTGTCGCCACCCAGTAGGTGGACCAGAGCGACCCGGCGGGCGGGGGCGATCCTGCGCAGCATGGAGATCAGCTATGAGATCGCCGGACTGAGCGTGTCGTTGCCGACAGCCGATGTCGGCGACGCCCTGCCGGCGAGTGGTGACCCAGCGCGTGACGTGACCGAGTTGCTCCTGGCACTCGGTTCAGCGGCCGCAGAACACCAGCGGGGAGTCACGCTCATGTTCGACGAGCTGCAGTTCGCGCCGATCGAACCGCTGGGTGCGCTGGTCGCCGGACTCCACAAGGTCGCACAACGGGATCTTCCGCTGACGATCGTGGCAGCGGGACTGCCCCAGACCCGAGGAGTACTGGCGGAGGCCGCCACGTACTCGGAGCGCATGTTCGAAACCCGCACGGTCGGCGCACTGACCGAGGCGGATGCGAAGCGAGCGCTGGCTGAGCCAGCCGCGGACGAGGGTGTGGCGATCGCCGACGCCGCTCTCAGCGAGGCGGTCCGCTTCACCGAGGGCTACCCGTTCTTCCTGCAAGTCTTCGGTGACCACCTCTGGCGACTGGCATCCGGTGATCGCATCACCGAGGACGACGCACTGCGGGCCGGACCCATGGTCCGCGAGTGGCTCGACCGGGGGTTTTTCACGTTCCGCACCGACCGTTTGCCGACCGCGCAACGCCGGTACCTGCGGGCGATGGCCGAGCTAGGCTCGCACGAACAGGCCAGTGGGGACATCGCCACCGCCCTGGGCCTCAGCAGTTCAGCACCGGTCGGCCAGACCCGGGACGCCCTCATTCGACGCGGGCTGATCTACAGCCCCAGACTGGGTTACGCAGCGTTCACCGTCCCGCAGTTCGATGACTACCTGCGCCGCCACTTCGAGCTCGAGGCGCACGTCCCTCGTCGCCGGGCGGCCGATGACAGCGATGGTTGACCGGTCACCGTCCCACCGGAAACCGCCGAACTCCTCCCCCGTCCGTGGAGGATCGCCAGCGACGTGCTCACGAACCGCGGACGATGCAGTACGAGCCGCAACGGCGGTAACGTGTAATGTGGACACTTGCGCCACCTGGAGCTGTGGCGAGACGACGCCACCGTCACCGGGGACCGTGACCCTGGCTGCTGCAGCAACTCGACTGCTCCCGCATCGACACCTGGGCCACCGGCTGCACCTGGTCCCTGGACCAGGCGCGCGTGGTGCTGTGACCCAGCGCCGACCGCGTCCTCGGCTGCACCGACCGGCTCCGCAGCGGCATGAACCACCTCGTCCTGTGGACCGGCAACTGAGCAGCCGTCGACGTCAGCGGCGGCTCGCGGTCCAGCCGCCCCGGGCGATGCGCCGGAAGTTGCCGCCCAGGACCGCGCGCACCACCTCCTGCGGGTACCCCCGGCCCCGCAGCGCCGAACCCACCGTCAGCAGCTCCTCGGGCGTGACGAAGTCGATGGGACCCCACCCGGTGTAGCACTCGGGGAACAGGTGCGGGTTCGAGGTCAGCTCGGCGTTGAAGTCCTCCACGTCGAAGGGGTAGTCGGTGGACACCCCGACGTGCTCGGGTCCCACCAGCTCCACCGCGTGCTCCAGGTGCCTCAGCAGCGCCTGCAGGGAGGCGTCGTTGGGACCGAGGAAGATCCCCACCCCGGTGATGCCGACGACCCCGCCGGTGGCGGCGCAGGCCAGGGCCTGCTCGTCGGTGATGTTGCGGGGGTGCTCCCACACCGGGGCCAGGCAGGAGTGGCTGTAGACCATCGGCCTGCTCGTGGCCTCACTCAGCTCCAGGCCGGTGCGGCGCCCGCAGTGCGAGCCGTCCACGACCATCCCGACGCGGTTCATCTGCGCCACCAGCTGGTGCCCGTAGCTCGTCAAACCCTCATCGACGGCGTCCAGGCAGCCGCCGCCGGCGGCGTTGCGGGTGTTGTACGTCGGCAGCAGCGTCCGCACCCCGGCGTCGTGGAACGCCTGCACGAGTTCCAGGCGCCCCTGCAGCGGGGCGGAGTCCTCCAGGTCGAAGGCGATGGCGATCTGGTCGTGTGCCGCGGCGCGGTCGACGTCGGCCGCGGTGGCGACGGGGGTGAACCGCGGGTCGGCGTCCAGCCGGTCCCGCCAGCTGCGGGTGATCGCGTGGACGTCGTCGGCGCTGTGGGGGGCGTAGCCGACGTTGACGGAGACGAACGCCCCGCCGGGGCGGGCGTAGCGGGCCAGCTGACCCACGTCGGCCTGCGGGGTCAGGGGCAGGCAGCAGTGCTGCTCCCACAACAACGGCGGGCGGGTCATGGGAACCTCCTGACGACGACGCGCCGACGCCCGGTGCAGTCGCCGCCTGGCGTCACCCTGCCAGGTGACGGTGCGCCGACAGGCCGGTCTGCACGAGGTGCGGACGCCGTCGCCCGCACCGCGTCGCCCCTCTCGCAGGAGGAGGCGCCCGCGTGAGCGATCACCGGAGGCCACCTACGGGCCCGCACGGACCGGTGCGGTGCCGCCCGGTCCCCGTCGTGCCGGGCCTCGTCCTCAGCGTCGTCTCCGCCCGGGCCCGGCCCGGCCGGCCCCGCGGACGGGTCGACGCCACCGGCCCCGCCCCGGCACCCTGGGGGCAGACGGCCGCCTTCCCGTAACGAGAACGTCACACAGGCACCACCCGTCACTTCATTTACAACAGGCGCACACATCATCTACGTTCCGTCACAACCCCGACGGACGGAGCGCACCACCCCATGCCCTCGCCCACGCCTTCCCGTGTGCCCCTGTCCCGCCGCGCCGCCCTGTGGGGCGCCGGCGGCACCCTGGCCGCGGTGGCCGGCGCCGCCTTCGCCGCCCCCGCCGTCGCGTCGGTCCCGGCGGGCGCCGGGGCCACCGGTGGACTGCGCCGGCTGACGGGAGCCGGCGGGGTCCGCTCCCTGGAGCTGCCGGCCACCCGCTCGCTGCTGGCGACCGGCTCCCCGACCGACGACGCGGTGCTCTCCCTGCCCGTCGACGGCGGCAGCATGCTCGGCCTCACGTTCACCGGTCCCCTGCCGTCGGCGGCCGCGGTCCGGGTGCGCCGACCGGGCACGGCCGCCGGCCCGTGGACGGCGCTGACCCTCGAGGACGGCGCGAGCGACCCGCTGTGGACGGGCCCGCTGGGGCCGGGGACCGTCGTGGACGTCCGCCTGCCCCGCCCGGCCGCGGCGGGCACCCGGCTCGCGGTCGTCGACCCGGGCCCCGACCCCGCCGACGCCCCCACCGAGGCCCCCGCCGACGCCCCCGCCGACGCCCCCGCCGACGCCCCCGCCCGGGGGGCCCGGACCCTCGCGGCCGAGGCCGCCGCCGACGGCCCCGTCGTCCGCTCGCGCGCGCAGTGGGGCGCCGACGAGTCGCTGCGCGGGGGCCGGGCCGCGGTCGCCGGCACCCTGCGCGCCGCCGTCGTCCACCACACCGCCGACGGGGGCCGCTACTCCCGGGCCGAGGTGCCCGCCGTGATCCGGGGCATGTACCGGTACCACACGCAGGCGCTGGGCTGGGACGACCTCGGCTACAACGTCGTCGTCGACCGGTTCGGCGGGATCTGGGAGGGCCGGGCCGGCGGGGTGTCCCGGCCGGTCGTCGGCGCGCACACCGGCGGGTTCAACTCCGGCACGTTCGGGGTCTCGATGATGGGCGACTTCTCCCGGGTCGCCCCCAGCGAGGAGTGCCTGGCCTCGGTGGCCGCGGTCATCGCGTGGAAGTTCGCGCTGCACGGCCTGGACGCCCGCGGGCGCACCACCCTGACCTCCTCCGGCGGGGGGACCTCGCGGTACGCCGCGGGCCGGACCGTGGAGGTCGCGCGGATCAGCGCGCACCGCGACCTCGGGTACACCGCCTGCCCCGGTGACGTCGGGTACGCGCACATGGACGACCTGCGCGAGCGCGTCGCCGCGCGCCTGGCCACGACCCGCGGGATGGCGGCCGCCTCCCCCGTGGACCGCCGCTACGCCGACGTCGACGGCCCGTCCCTGCTGGGCGCACCGACCAGCGCGGAGGGGGACGCGCTGCGCGGCGGCCGGTTCCGGCACTACGAGCGCGGGTCGATCTACCACCACCCCGGGATCGGGACCTTCGTCGTGCGCGGCAGCCACCGCGACAAGTACGCCTCCGTCGGCTGGGAGCACTCCCCCCTGGGGTTCCCCACCGCCGACACGACGGACCTGCCCGGCGGTCTGGGCGGCTACACGCACTTCGAGCACGGTTCGGTCTACCGCCGCACCGGCGCCGACCCGCACGTCGTCGTCGGGGCGATCCGCACGGCGTGGGCGTCCCGGGGCTGGGAGCGGTCGGGGCTGGGGTTCCCCGTCTCCGACGAGTACGACGTGCCCGGCGGGCGGGCCTCGGACTTCGAGGGCGGCGGGCTGCGGTGGACCGCGAGCACGGGCCGGGTCCGGCAGGTGTGAGGGCGGCGCCGGGCCGCTGAGGCCCCAGCGGCCCGGCTCAAGCCGGGGAGATCCCCTGCCGAGAAGTGGCCGTGCCCACCTCGCCCCTCGTCCCCCGCGGCCGCCGCCGGGTCGCGCCCGCCCCGTTCGCGCACGAGGCCCCGGCCGACCAGCTGCACCTGCTGCGCCGGGCGACGTGGGGACCGACCCCGCAGTCCCTGGCCGAGGTCGCCCGCCTGGGCACCGCGGCGTGGCTGGACCGGCAGCTCGACCCCGGCTCCCTCGACGACGGCGCCGTCGACGCCCTCGCGGGCCGCATGACGTTCTACGGACGTTCCGCCCAGCAGCTGTGGGCCGGCGGGTACGCCGCGACGGAGTGGAACGCCATGTTCGAGACGGGCCGCATGACCCTGGCCCGGCAGATCTGGAGCAGCCGGCAGTTGTTCGAGGTCGTCGTGGACGTGTGGAACAACGTCCTGCACGTCACCTGCCCGAGCTCGGAGGTCTGGGCCAGCCGGCAGGACTACGACCGCACCGTCGTGCGGCGCCACGCGTTCGGCACGTTCGGCGACATGCTCGTGGCCTCGGCCCGCCACCCGGCGATGCTGACCTACCTCGACAACGCCAGTTCCACCGCGGCCCAGCCGAACGAGAACTACGGCCGGGAACTGCTGGAGCTGCACACCCTCGGCGTCGAGGCCGGGTACTCCGAGGCCGACGTGAAGAACTCCGCCCGGCTGCTCACGGGCCTGACCATCGGCCGCGACGGCGGCGGGACCTACGACGCGGGCCGGCACGACGGGGGCGCCCGCACGGTCTACGGCTTCGGCGTCCCGGCGCACTCCCCCGCCGACGGCGACGGCTGGATCGACGCCTACCTGCGCTGGCTGGCCGTGCACCCCGTCACCGCCCGCCGGTTGTGCGGCAGGCTCGCGACCCGGTTCGTCTCCGACACCCCGCCCGCGGCGCTGGTGGAGGCGATGGCCCGCACCTGGGTCCAGTCCGGTGGGCAGGTCGTCCCGGTCCTGCGGACGATGTTCGACTCCCCGCACTTCTGGGCCTCGGCCGGGCAGAAGGTCCGCACGCCGCAGGAGGACTACGTCGCGACGCTGCGCACGCTGGGCACCGGGATGGAGACCGGCGGCGTCGGCGGGCTCACCAAAATCTACTGGCACGTCCTGGACCAGGGGCACGCCCCGATGGCCTGGGGCGCCCCCAACGGCTACCCCGACGTCGCCGCGGCGTGGACCTCCCCCAGCGGGACCCTGGCGCGCTGGAACCGGCACATGGACTTCGCCGCGGGCTGGTACCCGCCGGAACTGCGGTTCACCCCCGCGATGGACCTGCTGCCCGGGATCCCCGCCACGTTCGGGGCGCTCGTCGACGCCCTCGGGGTGCGGCTCACCGGCAGCCAGCTCAGCCCCGACGAGAAGGCCGGGCTGCTGCTGTACGCGGGGCGTTCGGAGGGCTCGCCCTGCTCGGCCGGGGACCGCTGGCTGCAGAACAACCTGCGCTACCTCGTCGCCCTCACCCTCGACACCCCGTCCTTCACGATCCGCTGAGGAGCCCCGTGAGCACCGCCGCCACCCGGAACGACCAGCACTGCGGCTGCGAGGAGGGCTCCCGCCTCCTCTCGCGCCGCTCCGTCCTGCGCGCGGCGCTCGCGGCCGCCGCCACCGGGGTCACGACGTACGCCGTCGGCGACGTCTCCACCCAGGTGTCCTTCGCCGCCCCGGGCTGGAACGGGGAGACCCTCGTCGTCCTGAGCCTGCACGGCGGGTTCGACGGCCTGTCCGCCGTGGTCCCGGCCGGGGACGGCGCCTACTACGCGGCCCGGCCGACGATCGCGGTCCCCCGCTCGACGCTGCTGGGCCTGGACCAGGTGTTCGGGCTGCACCCGGCGATGGCCCCGCTGATGCCGTTCTGGCGGAACGGCACGTTCGGCGTCGTGCACGCCGTCGGCCAGGCCGACCCGACCCGGTCGCACTTCGCGGCCATGGAGCGGATGGAGACGGCCGCGCCGGGCAGCTCGGTGCGCACCGGCTGGATCGACCGGACGATCGGGTCCCTGGGCACGGGGTCGGTGCTGAACGCGGTGGGCCTGTCGCACCAGACCCCGCGCTCCTTCGCCGGCCCGGCCCAGGAGACGACCACGACGTCCCTGGCCGACTTCGCCCTCATCGGTCCCGGGGACGACCGGCCGCGCTGGCACGCCGCGCTGCGCCGGATGCACACCGGGGCCCGCCCGGAGGTCGCCGCGCCCGCGGCCACCCTGCTGAGCGCGATGGAGGACGTCGCGAAGCTGCCCGGGACCGCGGCCGGGCCCGCGAACGGGGCCGTCTACCCCGATTCCGACCTGGGGCGGGCGCTCGCGCAGGCCGCGGCCCTGAAGAAGTCCGGGGCTCCCGTACAGGTCATCGCCCTGGACTCCGGCGACTGGGACATGCACGCGGGCCTGGGCCGCGTCGACGGCGGGTGGATGCGGGACAAGCTCACCGAGCTGTCCACGGCGCTGGCGGCGTTCGCGACGGACCTGGGGACGGCGTTCGGCTCCACGACCCTGGTGACGCTGTCGGAGTTCGGCCGCCGCGTCGGGGAGAACGCCTCCGGCGGGCTCGACCACGGCCACGGCAACGCGGTCCTGCTGCTCGGCGGCGGGGTCGTGGGCGGCCGGGTGCACGGCGTGTGGCCGGGCCTGGGGGCCGACCGGCTCGTGGACGGCGACCTCGCCGGCACCACCGACTACCGGGCCGTCGTCGGGGAGGTCCTGCAGAAGCGGTGCGGGGCGGGTTCCCTCGGGTCGATCTTCCCCGGGTTCGGCGGCGCGCAGCTCGGCGTCGTCCGCGCCCGCTGACCCCGCTCCGGTGAGCCGTCACTGACAGTGACATCACCACCGTCCGGGCGCACCCCGGACGATCCCTGGGAAGCGACTGCACCCGGGCGCCGAACGCGCTGGAGCGCTCCTCTCAGGCTCCTGCGACCCCGCTCCACCAGCCCCCCGAACCCCCTGCGGGAGTTCGGGGGGCTTCGTCGTCCCCGGGTCCGGCCGGTTCCCGGTGCCCGCTTCAGGTCTGGGACTGGTGCGCCGATTGTGACGTAGAGTGAACGAGTGACCACAGAGGTGTTACGAGGTTGTCCCCTCGAGCACCTTGTACACCACGGGCATCGTCCCCTACTTTGCGTGACGGACCGGGCACACTCCGGTAGCGACACGCTCAAGGTGAGGAGTCGACGCGCCGATGCCGAGGCCGAGCGTTCGCCCGTGTGGGTGTCACCCGCGCAGTGAGCACCGGTAGTGAGCACCGCCCCCGCCAGAGAGGAACGAACCCGATGCGGTCCGTCCAGACCACCCTGTCCCGCCGCGCCCTGCTGACGGGCACCGTCGGCACCGGCGTCCTCGGCGCCTCCCTCGCGGCCGGGAGCGGTTCGGCCAGCGCCCTCACCCCCACCGCCCTGCAGGTCACCGGCTCCACCCGCGCGTTCCCCCTGGGCGCCCAGCGCTCGGCCTCGCTGCTGTCCGCCGAGACCGGTGCCGGCGCGGGCCTGGCCGTCGTGGGCGTCGACGTCGACGGCGGGCACATGGTCGGGGTCACCTTCCCCTCCGGGGCCTCCACCGACACGATCTCCGTGCGCGTCCGGACCGCCGGCGGCGCGTGGACCGCGTGGAGCGACC
Source organism: Kineococcus halophytocola (assembly GCF_041276425.1). Classification (NCBI taxonomy): domain Bacteria; kingdom Bacillati; phylum Actinomycetota; class Actinomycetes; order Kineosporiales; family Kineosporiaceae; genus Kineococcus; species Kineococcus halophytocola. The sequence continues at coordinate 103,789 of NZ_JBGFTU010000013.1, forward strand.
TGCCCCTGAACGACTCCGAACCCGACCCCGACACCGCCGAGGGCCGCCGCTCGATCACCGCCTCGGACCCGCTGTGGGTCGGCCCCCTCGGCACCGGCGCCTCCGTCCAGGTCCGGCTGCCGAAGGCCGACGTGGCCGACGCGCACCTGCAGCTCGTCGACGCCGGGGAGTCCACCGCCCTGGCCCGCACGACGCTGGCCGGCACCGCCTCCGACCCCGGCACCAAGGCCTCCCCCAAGGTGCTGCCCCAGCCGAGCATCCGCACCCGGGCGCAGTGGGGGGCCGACGAGTCCCTGCGCAAGGGCGGGGCCGGCTACAGCGACACCATCAAGGCCGTCGTCGTCCACCACACCGCCGATGGCGGCACCTACAGCCAGGCCCAGGTCCCCTCGGTCATCCGCGGCATGTACCGGTACCACACCGTCTCCCTGGGCTGGGCCGACCTCGGCTACAACTTCGTCGTCGACCGCTTCGGCGGGATCTGGGAGGGCCGGGCCGGCGGCATCACCAAGGCGGTCGTCGGCGCCCACGCCGGCGGGTTCAACGTCGACACGTTCGGCGTCTCGATGATGGGCGACTTCACCTCCACCGCCCCCAGCGCCGCCTGCCTGGAGTCCGTCGCGCAGGTCATCGCCTGGAAGCTGTCGATGTACGGCGTGCCCGCCGACGGCACCACCTACCTCACCTCCGCCGGCGGCGGGACCGCCCGGTTCCCCCGCGGCACCACCGCCCGGCTGCGCACCATCAACGCCCACCGCGACGTCGGTTTCACCGCCTGCCCGGGCAACGTCGGGTTCACGAAGATGGGCTGGATCCGCGACCGGGTGGGCCAGCTCCTCGGGGGCGCGACCACCACGGCCATCGCCGCGAAGTACGCCGCCGTCGGCGGGGCCGGTGCCCTGGGCGGCCCGACGACCCCCGAGAACGACGTCCCCGGCGGCGGCGGGTCCTACCGGTTCTACTCCGGCGGGGCGATCTACTGGTCCAAGGCCACCGGCGCCCACACCGTCCGCGGGGCCATCCTGCAGCGGTGGGGCCAGCTCGGCTGGGAGAACGGCCTGGGGTTCCCCACGACCGACGACTCCCCCGCCAAGGGCGGTTTCTACAACCACTTCGAGGACGGCTCGATCTACTGGTCGCGCGCCACCGGGGCCCACGAGGTCCGCGGCGCCATCCGCCAGAAGTGGGCCTCGATGGGCTGGGAGGGCGGCCCCGCCGGTTTCCCCGTCACGGGCGACGAAGCCGTCAAGGGCGGCTGGTACACCCACTTCCAGGGCGGCTCGATCTACTACTCCGCCGCCACCGGGGCGCACTGGACGACCGGCGCGATCCGGGACCGCTGGGCCGCCCTCGGCTGGGAGAACGGGCTGGGTTTCCCCGTCACCGACGACACCCCCACCCCGAACGGCAAGGGGTACTACACCCACTTCCAGAAGGGGTCGGTGTACTGGTCGCCCAAGACCGGTGCGCACGCGATCTCCGGGGGCTTCCGCGACACCTGGGCCTCCCTGGGCTGGGAGAACTCCTTCCTGGGGTTCCCGACCAAGGACGAGAACTCGGTCGAGGGCGGAACCCGCATGGAGTTCGAGGGCGGAACCCTCACCTGGACGCGGTCCTCGGGCAAGATCACCGTGAAGAAGAAGTGACGTGAGGCGTCGACGGCCGCGGCGGACGGGTCTGCGGCGAGGGCTGCGCAGGGGGCTGCGGACGGGGTTCACCGCGCTGCTGGTGGGGGGCCTGCTGGCGACCGCGGTCCCCGCACAGGCCGCTCCCCGCGCACCCGGCGGGCTGCCCGCGGACGTCGACGCCTTCCCCCGCTACCAGGCCCCGATCACCTGCGCACCACCGCAACCCGGGACCCTGGCCCTCGCCCAGCTCATCCGCGACGCCTACGGCCGGCAGACCCTGGGCCTGGCCCGGGCCTGCCCGGCGAACGGCGTCCCCGTCTCCGAGCACTCCGACGGCCGGGCCGTCGACTGGATGCTGCAGGCGGGCGACCCCGCCCAGGCCGCGCTCGCCGAGGAGTTCCTCACCTGGTTGCTCGCGACCGACGAGCGCGGGAACGTCGCCGCCCACGCGCGCCGCCTCGGCGTCATGTACGTCATCTGGAACCAGCAGGTGTGGAAGACGTACCAGGCGGGCGCGGGCTGGCAGCCGTACACCGGCCCCGACCCGCACACCGACCACGTCCACCTGTCGCTGACGTTCTCCGGCGCGGCGCGCGAGACGTCCTGGTGGACGGGCACCACCGACCCGTTGCGCGGGCACTGGATCGCCCTGGGCGGCGAACGGTCCGTCCTGGGCGCCGACGTCGGCGGCCGGCGCACCACCGCGGCCGGCGGCGTGGCGCGCAAGGACTACCGCCACGGCACCGTCTACTCCTCCCCCACCACGCCCGTGCGCGAGGTGCACGGCGGCATCCGCGCCCGGTTCGAGAAGATCGGCGGGGTCGGGACCCTCGGCGTCCCGCTGACCGACGAACTGCGCACACCCCGCCGGACCGGGGCGTACAACCACTTCCAGTTCGGGTCGATCTACTCCTCCCCCGCCACCGGGTCCTTCGAGGTGCGCGGCGCGATCCGCGACCGGTGGGCCCAGCTCGGCTGGGAGAACGGCCTGGGTTTCCCCGTCACCGGCGACACCCGCACCCCCGTCAAGACCGGCTACTACACCCACTTCGAAGGCGGATCGGTCTACTGGTCCCCGACCACCGGGGCCCACGCCGTCCGCGGCGCCCTGCGCGACGCGTGGGCGCGGCAGGGCTGGGAGAACGGCCGCCTCGGGTTCCCCACCGGCGACGAACAGCCCGTCCCCGGCGGCCTGCGCCTGGAGTTCCAGGGCGGGTCCATCACCTGGGACGCCGCCCGGCGCACCACCTCGACCAGCCACACCGGCAACTGAAACCCAGGAGGAACCCCGTGCGCACCCGAACCCGCCTCACCCGCGCCCTGGCCGCGACGGCCGTCGCGCTCACCGCGACGGGGACCCTGGCGACCCTCACCACGCTGCCGGCGCACGCCGACGAGGTCCGCCCGGCCGTCGGGGGCTCGTTCGCCGTCGTCGGGCACGGCTACGGCCACGGCATCGGGATGTCGCAGTGGGGGGCGCAGTCGCGCGCCCTGTCCGGGCAGTCCTACCGGACCGTCCTGGACTTCTACTACCCCGGGACCTCCGTGGGGAACCAGCCCGACCGGACCCTGCGGGTGGGCCTGACGGCCTTCGCCAACGCCGCCGTCGCCGTCTACGCCCCCTCCGCGGCGCAGCTCACGCTGTCCTCCAGCGCCGAGAAGCTCGGCCCCGGCGAACGCCTCGTCGTCGCCCCCGCCGGCGACGGCCTGGCCGCCACCGTCACCGCGGCCGACGGGTCGGAGGTCCGGCGCCAGACCTGGGGCGGCACCGTCAGCGTCAGCGGCCCCGACGGGGTCCTGCTGCAGAAGGGCGACGGCACGTTCGTCCGCTACGACGGCACGGTCCGCATCGTCACGGGCGCCAAGCTCACCGTCGTCAACGACGTCCCGCTGGAGACGTACCTGCGCGGCGTGGTCCCGGCCGAGTCCCCCTCCTCCTTCCACCCCGAGGCGCTGAAGGCCCAGGCCGTCGCCGCGCGCAGCTACGCCATGTCCGTCCTGCGCCCGCAGGCCCTGACCGACATCTGCGACACCACCGCCTGCCAGGTCTACCGCGGCGAGGAGGTGCGCGACCGCAACGGCGTCACCACCTGGTCCACCCCCGCGTCCACGAACGCGGCCATCGCCGCGACGGCCGGGGAGATCCGCACCTACGGCGGCCAGGTCGCCTTCACCCAGTTCTCCTCCTCCAACGGCGGCTGGACCGTCACCGGTTCCAAGCCCTACCTCACCGCCCGCGCCGACCCGTTCTCCGGGCCGGGCGCGGCCGCCGGGGCCAGCGTCGCGGACTGGTCGGCCACCGTCCCGGCGAAGACCTTCGACGCCGCCTGCGGGAACGCCGGGACGGCCACCGGGCTCGTCGTCACCGGCCGCGACGGCCGCGGCGACTACGGCGGGCGCGTCACGACGGCGAAGCTGGTGTGCACCGGCGGCACCGTGAACCTCACGGGGACCCGCATCCGCCAGCTCGGCGGGCTGCGCTCGGACTGGTTCTCGATCGTCAGCGCCGTGCAGCAGCGCTACGGAGCCCTCGGCGGCGCGCAGGGCGCGCTGGGCGCGGCCACGAGCGCGGAGCTGCCCACGCCCAACGGCCTGGGGTCCTACCAGCACTTCGCGGGCGGCTCGATCTACGCCTCGGCGGCCGGCGCGTACGACGTGCGCGGCGCGATCCGCAGCGAGTGGGCCCGGCTGGGCTGGGAGAACGGCCTGGGCTTCCCGACCACCGGTGACACCCGCACCCCCCGGGGCGGGGGGTACTTCAACCACTTCGAGGGCGGCTCGGTGTACTGGTCCCCGGCCACCGGTGCGCACGCCGTCCGCGGCGCGATCCGCGCCGAGTGGGCCCGGCTCGGCTGGGAGACCGGCCTGGGCTTCCCCACCACCTCCGACGCGCCCACCCCGAACGGGGCCGGCTGGTACACCCACTTCCAGGGCGGCTCGGTCTACTGGTCCCCGGCCACCGGCGCGCACGCCGTGCGCGGGGCCATCCGCGCCGAGTGGGCCCGGCTCGGCTGGGAGACCGGCCTGGGGTTCCCGACCACCGGCGACACGGCCCTGCCGAACGGCCGCGGGTTCTTCACCCGGTTCCAGGGCGGGTCGGTCTACTGGGGCCCGGCGACCGGTGCGCACGCCGTCCGCGGCGCCGTGTACGACGCGTGGGCCGCGCAGGGCTGGGAGAACGGCTCCCTCGGGATGCCCACCGGTGACGAGGTGTGGAACGGCTCGACGCTCACCCAGACGTTCCAGGGCGGGACGCTGAGCTTCAGCTCCACGACCGGGAAGGTCGCCCGCGTCTGAGACGCGCGCGAACGACGTCCTGCGGTCGTCACCGACGTGCCCTCGCGCCGGTCCCGCACCCGACGGTCCGGGCGCGGGGCGGCGCCGAGGGCGCGTACCGGCGGCGCCTCGGCGAGACCCGGTGGTTGTGCATCGGCGCCGGTAGCGCCAGAATGGCGCCATGCCCAGCGTGCAGATCAAGGACGTCCCCGACGAGACGCACGCCGTCCTGCGCCGACGTGCCGCCCTGGCCCACCAGTCCCTGCAGGAGTACCTGCTCGCCAAGCTCGTCGACGACGCCGGCACCCCCTCCCTGGAGGAGGTGCTCGACCGTGCCGGCGGCCGGACCGGCGGCAGCCTGCCGTTCCGCGAGGCCGTGGAGGCGGTGCACGACGACCGTGATCGTCGTTGACGCCAGCGTCCTCGCCCCCGCCCTGGCCGACGACGGGCCCGACGGGGACCGCGCCCGGGACAGGCTGCGCGGAGAGGTCCTCACGGCCCCCGACGTCATCGACCTCGAGGTGACCTCCGTCCTGCGCCGCGCCGCTGCAGGCGGCCGCCTGCCCGATCGCCGCGCCGAGCTGGCGTTGAACGACCTCGTCGACCTGCCCCTGCGCCGCACCGGTCACCGGCCGCTGCTCCGCCGCTGCTGGGAACTGCGCCACACCGTCACCAGCTACGACGCTGCCTACGTCGCCCTGGCCGAGGCGTTGGGCATCGTCCTGGTCACCGCCGACGCCCGCCTGTCCCGTGCGCCGGGCACCACCTGCGAGGTGGAGGTCCTGCGCTGACCACGGCGCCGCGGCCTGCAGGTCCTGCGGCTCAACCGCGAGCGGTGACCGCCGGCGGCCCGGGACGTCCGCGCGCGGGGGACCGCGGCGTGCGGGCCAGGAGGGCGACGAGGACGAGCAGCGAGACCGGCCGGGTCTCGGCGGCGAGCGTGCCCCAGTGCAGCACCGGCAGCAGCCACGGGACCCCCGCGAGCACCACCAGCCAGCGCACCCGCCCCCACGCCAGCAGCGCGACCGCGGCGATCGGGGCGGCCAGGGCGTGGTGGGACCACGTCACGGGCGAGACCAGGCACGTGACGAGGGAGACGAGCAGACCGAACCGCAGCCGGTCGGACCGTTCCAGCCAGTCCGCGCGCAGCGCCACCACGACGACGAGCGCGAGCAGCGGGACGGCCAGGACCAGCCCGAGCGCCGAACTCACCGACGAGGGCAGCCCGGCGTGCGCGAACGCCCCGGCCAGGGAGTTGTTCGTCGTCGTCCCCGGCGCCGCGACGCGCGCGGAGTCCCACACGAGCGAGCCGAAGTACGACACCGCCGAGGCCGGCGCCACGAGCACCCCGACGACGGTGGCGACCAGGCCCACGACGACGACGGCCGAGGCGAACCACCAGCGCGCCCGCCGGTTCACGAACGCGACGACGACGAGCGCGGGCGTCACCTTCACCGCCCCCGACACCCCGGCGAGCACCGCTCCCCCGCGCCCGCCGTACAGGCAGCCGACGACGAGGCCGACGACGACGAGGGGGCTGACCTGCCCCAGCACGAGCGCCTCGCGGAACGGGTCGGACACCAGGACGACCGCGGTGCCCAGCCCGACGAACCACCCCGCCGCCACCGACCCGAACACCTTCGCGCACGCCCACCCCGTGACCGCGAGCAGCACGGCGTCCCACACGAGGAGGTCGACGGCCGGCGGCAGCGCCAGCAGCGGCAGGAACAGCACGGCCGCGAACGGCGGGTAGACGAACCAGTGCCCGCGGTAGGTCTCGCGCTGGTACAGGTCCCGGCCGGCGAGCAGGTCGCGCGCGCCGTCCCGGTAGACCGCCAGGTCGTACCCGCGCTGCCACGCCTCCTGCCCGAGACCGGACAGGACGAGGGCCACCGCGAGCACGGCGCCCACCGCGGCGGGCAGCCAGGACCGGCGGTCAGGCACGCGAGGCGGACCGGTCCGGGAAGACGAACGTCCGGAACGTCAGGAACCGGAAGACCATGGCGATCGCCATGCCGACGACGTTCCCGGAGACGTTGTCCACCAGCGGCGACGTCCAGCCGAACCCGTAGTGGGTGATGACCAGGCACAGCAGCTGCAACCCCGCCGCGATGGCGGAGAACAGGAAGAACAGCGCGTACTCCCGGCCCGGGTGGGCGCTGCGCCGGTCCCGCCAGGTGTAGTACCGCGAGCCGAGGAAGGCGATGAAGATCGCGATGACGCTGGAGACGACCTTCGACAGCGCCGACCCGACCCCGGAGAACAGCAGCACGTTGAACACGAGCAGGTCGGCGAGGTAGGCGATGCCGCCGGAGACGAGGAACCGCACGACCTCCCCGAAGCGCTCGTGCTGCGTGACGGCCCGGATCACAGCCACACCGCCAGCAGCAACGACCCGCACCAGGCCAGGGCCAGCACGAGGAGGACCTTGTCGTGCAGGGCGATCTCCTCGGGTTCCTCCGCGTTGCCCTTGTCGACGTCCACGGCGTACCGCATCACGGCGAGGACGAACGGCACGACGGACAGCGTCGCGAGCTGGGTCCCCGACTGCGGCACGAGGACCTCCACGGCCCACAGCGCGTACGTCGTGACGACGACGGTCGCGGCCAGCGTCCACACGAACCGCAGGTACGTCGTGGTGTACCGCTGCACGACGCGGCGCACGGGTTCGCCCGTCAGCTCCCCGCGGCGCGCCTCGCCGTACCGCTTGCCGGCGGCCATGAACAGCGACCCGAACGCCGTGGTCAGCAGGAACCACCCCGACAGCGGGATGTCCCCGGCCGTGCCGCCGGCCAGCATCCGCAGCAGGAACCCCGAGGCGACGCAGGCCAGCTCCAGCACGGGTTCGTGCTTGACCCCGAAGCAGTACGCGAGCTGGATCGCGAGGTAGACGGCCAGGACGACGCCGAGCGTCGGCTGCCACAGCGCGCCCCCGGCGAGGGCGAGGACGGCCAGGGCGACGGCGAGGCCGACGGCCGTGCGGGCCGAGAGCTCACCGGCGGCGATGGGCCGGAACCGCTTGCGCGGGTGGGCCCGGTCGGCCTCGACGTCCTTGGCGTCGTTGACGAGGTACACGGCGCTGGAGACGAGGCAGAACAGCACGAAGGCCACGCCGACGCCGGTGAGGGTGTCGAGCCCGACCTGCGCCCCGGCCGGGACCACCGGGGCGAGGACGAGGACGTTCTTGACCCACTGCCGCGGACGCATCGCCCGCAACCAGGCGGGCAGCACGGACGGGGAGGTCTGCGTCACGCTCACCCGGACCGCTCCACCAGACCCGCGGCCACCCGGCGGACCACGACGGTCGTCACCGCACCGAGCGCCGCCCCGGCGGTCACGTCGGTCGGGTAGTGCACCCCGAGGACGAGCCGGGAGGCCATCATCACGGGCACGAGCGGCCACGTCGGCACGGGCAGCAGCGGCGCGAACGCGACCGCGGCGGCCGTCGTCGAGGTGGCGTGCGAACTCGGCATGCTCCAGCGGCTCGGGGTGCCGACGCGCACGTGGACGTGGTGGTCCAGCGGGCGGTGCCGGCGCGCGACGCGCTTGAGGACGACGGAGGCGCCGTGCGCGGCGACGACGGCGGTCGTGGCGACGGCCCACTCCCGCCGGCGGCGGGGGTCGACGAGGAACCCGACGGCACCCAGACCGATCCACGCCGCGGCGTGCTCACCGGCGTGGGACAGGGCCGTCGCGACGGGCACCGCGCCGGGGACGGCGACCGTGTCCTGGACGGCGCGCAGGACCCTCAGGTCCAGCTCCGCCACCCGTTGCCGACCGTTCGAAGACCGCGCGTTCACAGACCACCCGCCGGGAGCAGGACGATGTCGGACAGGGGCATGTCCCACGTCGTCGTGACCGGCCACGTGGGCAGGCCGCGCGCCGCGGGGGGTTCGGTGCCGCGGTCGAACCGGAACAGGTCACCGGCCACGGGGACGGGTTCGGCGGCGGTGTCGCGGTGGGTGAAGTTCCACTCCAGCAGCCGGCGGCCCAGCGGGGAGGACTCGGCCTGGACCTGGTCGATCATCGGCTGCACGCGGGCGGGGTCGGCGAAGTAGTCCACGACGCAGTCGCACACGTAGGCGAGGTGGCCGACCTCCCCGGGCGAGCCCACGTGCTGCGGGCCGCCGCGCTCGGTCAGGACCTGCTGCACGTCGAGGGCGATCTGCGTGTACTGCGACGGTTCGGCCCAGTTCGTCTGGATCGGCGCGATGCGCCACGGGGTGCCGGCGCGCAGGTCCACCCCGACGCTGGCGACGCCCACCACGAGGGCCGCCGCCGCCGCACCGAGCCCCACGGGCCGGACCTCGACGGTCCGGAACAGCACGCCGAGGGCGGCCACGGCCGTGACCGTCGAGAGCGCCACGAGGACGGCGTAGTACCAGTGGTACGGCGGCACCCCCAGCAGGGACAGCGCGACGTAGTGCGCCAGGCCCCCCAGACCCAGCACCAGCCACGGCCACAGCCGGGGCCCTCCCCCGCCCTCGCGCCGCCCGGTCCAGGCGAACGCGGCGAGCACGCACCAGCCGAGCCCGCCGAGCACGACGGGCAGGAACGCCAGGACGGCCGTGATCCCGTACACCTCGACGTACATCTGCGCGCCGTTGGTGACGTCGTACTGCTCCCACGACTTCTGCAGCGTCTTGATGACGACGGTGTCGGGGACGGCCGAACCGAGGACGAACCAGCTCCACGTCATCCACGGCAGCACGACGAGCAGGGCCGCGGGCACGGCCACCCACACCCGCCGCAGGATCGCCGGGGTCAGCAGCGTGAGGACGGCGATGACGACGCCGGCGTCCATGCGGGTGAGGAACACCGCCCCGGCGACGAGGCCGAACGGCAGCGCCCGGCCCTGCACCGCGGTGAGCAGCAGCAGCGACAGCAGCAGGACGAGGAAGGCCGACTCCAGCCCGACCGAGCTCAGCAGCAGCGGGTTCACCCCGACCGCGACGGCGGCGACGGGCCCCACCCACGCGGGCAGCCGGGTCCGGCGCGCGGCCGAGGTCAGCGACAGGGTCAGGGCGACGGCGACGAGCACGTGCAGGATCCCGAGGGCCACGACGGGCCGGCGCACGACGAACGTCACCGCCCCCAGCAGCAGCACCCACAGCGGGGACGTCGCGGTGTTGGACTGCACGTCCGACAGCAGCCCCCACGTCCCGTGCAGGGCGAGGTTCCGCGCGTAGGCGAGGGTGATGTAGGCGTCGTCGACGAGGGCGGTGCGCAGCAGGACGAACGTGGCTGCGGCCAGCACCCCGATGCCGAGGGCCGGGACGAGCGCCCCCACCCGCGAGGCCGGCCGGCGGGCCGGGACCGCCCGGACCTCGTCGGTGACCCCGTCGCTGATCCCGTTGCTCACCCCTGCCCCCGCATCCGGGCCACGACCCGGGCGGCGGTGTCGTCGGCCACGACGCGGCCCTGCTCCAGCAGGATCCCGCGGGTGCACAGGTCCGAGACCATGTCGAGGTCGTGGCTGACGATGACCAGGGTGCGGCCCTCGGCGCGCAGCTCCTCGATCCGGGCCAGGCACTTCTTCTGGAACGGCTCGTCGCCCACCGACAGGATCTCGTCGATGAGGAACACCTCGGGGTCGGTGTGCACCGCGACGGCGAAGGCCAGCCGCAGGAACATCCCCGAGGAGTAGAACTTCACCTCGGTGTCGATGAAGCGCTCGATCTCGCTGAAGGCGACGATGTCGTCGAACCGCGCGGTGATCGTGGCCTCGTCCATGCCGAGGATGGCGCCGTTGAGGAACACGTTCTCCCGGCCGGTGAGGTCGGGGTGGAACCCGGCGCCGACCTCGATGAGCCCGGCGATGCGCCCGCGCACGCCGATGGTGCCCTCGTCGGGGCGCATGACCCCGGAGATCAGCTTGAGCAGGGTGGACTTGCCCGAGCCGTTGAACCCCAGCAGGGCCAGCGACTCGCCCTGGTGCACGGTCAGGTCGACGCCGTGCAGGGCGCGGAAGCTGTCCGAGATCGGCTTCTTGCGGATCTTGGCCATCGCCAGCTCCTTGAGGGAGCGGTTGTGGCGCAGGGTGAAGTCCTTGACCAGCCCGCGCACCTCGATGGCGGTGGGGGTGCCGGCCGCGGCGGCGGGGTGGGGGTTCGATCCGGAGTCCGACCCGGTGTTCGGTGCGGTCACGCTCATCACAGCTCCTGGGCGAAACGGCCTTCGATGCGGCGGAACACGGCCTGCCCCGCCGCGAGCAGGACCAGGGCGATCAGCAGGCCCCACAGCCCCGACCACAGCAGGTGCGGCGGCAGCGGCGGGGGCACGGCGGCCTCGCGCACCCCGCCCGTGGGGTACCAGAACGCCCAGTGGAACAGCTCGACGGCCGCGGTCACGGGGTTGAGCTGGTACAGGGTCATGAACCACGAGTCCGGCCCGCCGACGGCGTCGGCCACCTTCTGCCAGTCGTACAGGACCGGGGAGGTCCACGTGACGACCATGAGCAGCAGGTCGACGATGTTCTCGAAGTCGCGGTACAGGACGTTGACCGCCCCGAACAGCAGGCCCAGGCCCACGGCCAGGACGGCGACGATGACGAACCCCAGCAACCCGCCGAGGAGCTGCCCGGGCCCGGGCCGCCAGCCCGTCACGACGCACGCGATGAGCAGGACGACGAGCTGGGGCAGGAAGTGGATCGAGGCCACCCACGCCGAGGACACCGAGAACAGCTCGCGCGGCAGGAAGATCTTCTTGATGAGCGGGGCGTTGCCCACCACCGAGCGCGTCGCGTTGCCGAACGCCTCGGTGTAGAAGTTGATGACGACGATGCCGGAGAACAGGTACACCGCGAAGTTGGGGACCGACTCGTTGAGCCGGAGGAACTCCCCCATCGCGAAGTAGAAGACGGCGAACTGGACGCCGGGCTTGACGTAGGACCAGAGCAGGCCCATGACGGACCCGCGGTACCGGACCCGCATCTCCTTGCGGACGAGGAGCTTGAGCAGGTACCGGTACCGGACGACGTCCAGCAGCCCCGAGCCGTGGCCCGGGGCGACCAGCGGTGCAGTCGTGTCGACGGCCACGGTCAGCGGTTCTCCCCCTGCGCGTCGGCCTGCGCCCCGGCCGGCTGCGACAGGTCGACGCCGAACGTCTGCGCCCACGCCCGCATGGACGTGATCTCCGGCAGCGCGGCCTTGTACGCGGCCCGCAGCTGCGGCCACGACGTGAGCATCCGGCGGTGCAGGTCGGCGGACTCGGCCAGCAGCGAGCGGAACTTCTTCGCGTCGCGGCGGTACCAGACCGCGCCCTTGCCGTCGGCCATCGAGACGACGGCGGAGTCGTACAGGGACAGCTCCCACCACTTGCCGTCGGCCGCGGCCAGGGTCGTGTCCGGGCGCTGGGTCGCCTCCGGCTTGACCGGCTTGAGCTGGCGCAGCGCGGCCTGGGCGGCCCACGGCAGCAGCGTGGCCCTCCTCGGCGGCCGGGGTTCCTTGCCCTTGTGCGCGGGCTTGCCGCGCTGGGGGGTGGGGAACGCGTCGGGTTCGGCCTCGACCTGGGCGTCGGGGTGCTCGGCGCGGGCCGCGCGGATCGCCGGCAGCGTCGTGGCCAGGGTCTCGTGCAGGTGCCCCGGCCCGCGCAGCAGGTCCGCCAGGGCCCGGTTGCGCAGGGTCTGGGCGTAGTACTGCATCGAGATGAGGTGCTTGACGTCGGTGTAGCTGCTCTCGCGGAACAACCGGCCACCGCGCTCGTACGGGGAGTACAGCAGCGCCACGAGGAAGCGGTTGCGCTCGTGGTAGTACGCCTGCCAGTCGATCGTGTCGTCCTTGTCGTTCCACGACACGTGCCAGACGCAGGCGCCGGGCAGCGAGACGGTCGAGTAGCCGTGCTCCATCGCGCGCAGGCCGTACTCGGCGTCGTCCCACTTGATGAAGGCCGGCAGCGAGAGCCCGATCTCCTTGACCACCTCGACGGGGATGAGGCACATCCACCAGCCGTTGTAGTCGGTGTCGACGCGCCGGTGCATCCACGGCGTCTGGCGCAGGTTCGAGGCCGCGAGGTTGTGACCGTGGTACAGCCCGCGCGCCGGGCCCCAGAAGAACCGGTAGAGGTTCACCGACTCGCCCAGGGTGTGCAGCACCGAGCGGTCGTACATGTCGAACATGTGCCCACCGACGAGGGTGGGCTTGCGGCAGGCGTCGCCGAACTGCACGGCGCGCACGATGCCCTCGGGCTCGATGTTCACGTCGTCGTCCAGGAGCAGGACGTACTTGCTGCGCTCGCCGCGGACGGCCTCGAACATGCCGCGGGCGAACCCGCCGGACCCGCCCAGGTTGGCCTGGTCGATGATCCGCAGCTTCGACCCCAGGAGGGCGGCGACCTCCTCGTAGCCCTCCTGCTCGCGCACCTTCTGCGTGCCCTGGTCGACGATGACGATCTCGTCGAGGACCTCCAGCACGGAGGCATCGGCGGCCAGGGCGTTGAGCGTCTTGACGCAGTAGTCGGGCCGGTTCATCGTCGTGACGCCGATGGAGGCCTTGCCGGCGGGCTGGTCGGCGACGGGCGCGCTCCAGGCCGCCTCGACCAGGGTCAGCGCCTCGGCGCCGCCGGCCACGTCGATCCAGTACCAGCCGCCGTCGGCGAACGGGGCGAGCGTCAGCTCCTCGACCAGCCGCGCCTCGCCCTCCACGCGCCAGGAGGTGATGCGCTGGCGCGAGCCGCGGGCGTTGGACTTGAACAGCGTGACGGTGCCGTGGCCGGAGAACGTGCCGGCGAACCGGACCTCCTCGGCGCGGGTCCACTTGCGCCAGTAGCTGGCCGGGAACGCGTTGAAGTACGAGCCCAGGGAGTACCGCTTGCCCGCCGGGACGGTCAGGGTGCGGCGGTCACCGGCGGCCTCGGTGTCGGACTCGGCCACCCCGGTGCCGACGAACTCCATCGAGTCGGTGTCCGCCGAGGCGTACCCCTCCGACTGCGAGAAGTCGACGTACAGCGGCAGGACGTCGATGTCGGTCTTGCTGGGGAAGACGATGCGGTGGACCTCGCGCCACGCGCCGTCGTCGGGGGCCAGGCCCGCCGCCCCCTGCAGGTGCAGGTCGCTCCCGTGCGTCACAGTCGTCATGCGTCCACTCCCCCGGCCACCAGGGCCGCGCCGTCCTTGAAGTGCGGCGTCAGCTTGTTGTCCACCATCGACAGGGCCGCACCGATCGCCATGTGCATGTCGAGGTACTTGTACGTGCCGAGCCGGCCGCCGAACAGCACGTTCTCCTCCCGCGAGGCCAGGTCCCGGTAGGCCAGCAGCTTCTGCCGGTCCTCGGGGGTGTTCACGGGGTAGTAGGGCTCGTCGCCGGCGACCGCGAAGCGGGAGAACTCCCGCATGATGACGGTCTTGTCCTTCGGGTAGTCCCGCTCGGGGTGGAAGTGCCGGAACTCGTGGATCCGGGTGTAGGGCACGTCCTCGTCGGCGTAGTTCATGACCGGGGCGCCCTGGAAGTCCCCGACCGGCAGGACCTCCTGCTCGAAGTCGAGCGTGCGCCAGGACAACTGGCCCTCGGCGTCGCCGAAGTAGGTGTCGACCGGGCCGGTGTAGACGACCGGCACGTTGCCCGCGACGTTGCCCTTGGAGACCTCCTGGGAGGTGTCGAAGAAGTCGGTGCCCAGGCGGACCTCGATGTTCTCGTGGTCGGCCAGCCGCTCCAGCCACGCGGTGTACCCGTCGACGGGCAGACCCTCGTACGTGTCGTTGAAGTAGCGGTTGTCGTAGTTGTAGCGGACCGGCAGGCGGGTGACCGTGGCCCCGGGCAGGTTGCGCGGGTCGGTCTGCCACTGCTTGGCCGTGTAGCCCTTGAAGAACGCCTCGTACAGGGGGCGCCCGATGAGCGAGATCGCCTTGTCCTCGAAGTTGTCCGCGGCCGCGGTGTCGATCTCCCCGGCCTGCTCGGCGACGAGGGCGCGCGCGGCGTCGGGGCCGAGGGCCTTGCCGAAGTACTGGTTGATCGTGTGCAGGTTGACCGGCATCGAGTAGACGCCGCCCTGGAACGTGGAGAACACGCGGTGCACGTAGGGCGTGAACCGCGTGAACCGGTTGACGTGCTGCCAGACCCGCTCGTTGGAGGTGTGGAACAGGTGCGCCCCGTAGCGGTGCACCTCGATGCCCGTCTCCGGCTCGGGCTCGGAGTAGGCGTTGCCGCCGATGTGGTCGCGGCGGTCGATGACGAGGACCTTCAGCCCGAGGTCCTCCGCGCACTGGCGGGCCACGGTGAGCCCGAAGAAGCCCGATCCGACGACGACGAGGTCTGCGTTCACTGCTCGGTCACCCTCTGTCGGTCGGTCCGGGTCGCGGGGGCGGTGCTGCCCCGACGGGCATGGCTGTGCTCTGGCGCGGCGTGGGTCATGGTGCCGTCAGCGTAGCCGCCCCCGGCCCCCGGACGTCGCGGCCGACGCGCCCGGCCCAGGTCGCGCAGGCGCCGTCGGGCCGGTTCCTCGACGAACCTCCACAGGACCCACCCGAGCCCGATGGCGACGACCGGCAGGTTCGGCACGAGGAAGCTCGTCCACGGTCCGCCGGGGGCGATCTGCGGCACCTCCCGCTGGAAGGTCCAGAAGATCTCGTAGACCGGGACGTGCACGAGGTAGACGCTGTAGGAGATGCGCCCGCCGAGCACGACCGCGGGCCGGGACAGGAACGCCGAGGGCCCGCGGTCGGTGAGCGCGAGCGCCCCGACGAGCAGCGGGAACAGCACCGTGACGGTCGCGAAGCGGTCGTAGGGCCGGCCCGCGGCCCACCCGATGACGAGGACGGCCTCCAGGGCGAGGACCCACGCGATCCGCGGCGCCCACCGCGCCGCCCGCGGCCCCGAGACCGGGCCCGCCTGGAGCGTGCGCACGGCCAGGCACACGAGGGCCCCGGCGCCGAAGCAGGTGAAGATGCGCTCGGCCCAGCTGTAGTCCCAGTAGATGACGCCGCTGTCGTAGCTGCGCCAGGCGGCGGGGACCGTGAGCGCGACGGCGCCGGCGACCAGGACCCACCACGGCAGCCGCTTGAGCCGCCACAGCACGAGGGCGAGGACGGGGAAGGCGACGTAGGCGGCCATCTCGGCCGAGACCGACCACGTCGCGCCGACGAAGCTGGCCCCGTCGAAGTCGGGGCGGTGCCACAGCTGCACGAGCAGGAGCTGCTCGACCCAGCTGCGCCAGCCGAGGTCGGGCTGGACGCCCTGGTAGGCGTAGAAGGCGGGGTCGACGCTGCGCCGCCACAGCAGCCAGGTCCCGAAGAGCACGACGACGAGGGCGTAGGCGGGCCAGACGCGGCAGATGCGGGCCCACCAGAAGCGCAGCCAGCCGCCGAGGCGGGGCCGGCGGCCCATCTTCTCGACGTAGGTGAGGGTGATGACGAAGCCGGAGATCACGTAGAACAGGTCGACGCCGAGGTGCCCGGAGTCGGTGACGGGGGTGAGGAAGGCCCGCACCCGCTCCCAGTCCGGCAGCGGGGTGAACTTCCAGTGGAAGAGCAGGACCCACACGGCCGCGACGATGCGCAGACCCGTGATCGAGCGGACCTCCGGGACCCGGGCCGGGGCCTGGGGGTCCGCGGGTGGCGTGGTGTCGGAGACGGCGGTCACCGGCTCTCCCCTCTCCCGATCAGGGTGCGGTAGGCGGCGGTGCGCACCCGCGTGGGCACGAAGCGGTACCCGCCGCGGACGAGGACGTTGCGGACGGCCTGGGCGGGCGTGGTGAACCCCTCGGCGCGCAGGTGCCGCTGCAGCGTCAGCTCGGAGCGGAACAGCCGCAGGCCCCCGCGGCGGGCGTAGGACCCGGCGTCCGGGGAGGCGCCCACGCGGTACTTCACGAGCGGGTCGGGCAGGTTCTCCACCCGGGCCCCCGCGGCGATCATGCGCGCGAAGAGCCAGTAGTCCTCCATGAGGTCCAGGTCCCGGTACCCGCCGGCGGCGGCGACGGCCGAGCGCCGGTAGACGACCGTGGGGTGGTTGAACGGGTCGTGGAAGCGGGCGTACCGGGCGATCTGGGCGGCACCGACGGGCGGGGTGCGCCGGCCCACGACGTCGTCCTCGTGCGCGCCGATCTCCAGCAGCCCGGACCCCACGAGGTCGGCCCCGGCAGCGATGAGCGGGAGCTGGGCGGCGAACCGGCCCGGCAGGCTGATGTCGTCGGCGTCCATCCGGGCCACCACGTCGAAGGCGGTGCGCGCCAGCCCCTCCTCCAGCGCGCGGGCCAGGCCGACGTTGACGGGCAGCTCCAGGACCTGCACCCCCGGCCGGGCGGCGAGCTCGTCCAGGGCACGCTGCAGGGCGGCCGGGACGGGGCCGTCGCGCACGAGGAGGACCTCGTCGGGGCCCAGTTCCTGCTCGACGGTGACGCTGTCGACCGCGCGCCGGAGCTGGGCGACGTCGTCGCGCGCCCAGACGGGCAGCAGGACGGAGAAGGGGGGCAGCTCGGTGCCCCCGTCGGCGGGCGCGAGGGGGGCACGCCCGGCGGCGGCCTCGACGGCGCGGACGTCGTCGGAGACCTCGCCGAGCCCGGCCAGGACGGTCGCGGTCGGCGCGGGCCGCCGGACACCCTGGCGGACCCCGTCGGCCAGACCGCGCAGCAGCACGTCGCGGCGCCGGGAGCGGGCCAGGGTGCGGACCCAGCGGCGGGCGGTCGCCCCGCCGTACAGGACGGTGTCGCGCGGGTCGAGGGTCTTCGCGCGGGTGAACGTCCACAGCTTGTTGCGGACCTCCAGGACGAACCGCTCCCCCGGGTCGGCGTCGGCGCCGCCGAAGACCTTCGTGCGGTGCTCCACGACGCTGGCCGCGCACGCCACGCCGCGGCGGTGGCGCAGCAGCCGCGTCGTGTACTCGAAGTCGTCGTTCCACAGGAAGAAGGCGGCCTGCGGCAGGCCCTCCTCGCGCACGGCCCGCGCGTCGAGCAGCAGGGCGACGAAGCTGGCCGAGCGCACCGGGACGCACCCGGCGGCGTACGCGGCGCGCGCCTCGGCCGCGTCCACGCCGGGCCGTTCGCGGGGGGTGTTCATGGGGTGGTCGCGGCCGTCGGTCCACACGACGCGGCTGGCGACGAGGGCGGACCCGGTGCGGCGCAACGCGGTCAGCGACTCGGCGAGGGCGCTGGGGCGCGGCACGGTGTCGTCGTCCATGAGCCAGACCGCGTCCGCGCCGTGCCGGTGCACGGCCCGGGCCAGGCCCGCGGCGAACCCGCCGGCGCCGCCGCTGTTGCGGGGCAGCTCGACCAGGTCCACGGGCAGGTCGTGGGCGGCGATCCAGTCCCGCACGGCCGCGGGCGAGCCGTCGCGGCTGGCGTTGTCGACGACGACGACCGCGTCGGGCCGGTGCGTCTGGGCCGCGAGCGCGTCGAGGCCGGCCAGGAGCAGGTCCCGGCGGTCGAAGGCGACGACGACCGCGACGACCTTCTCGGGCAGGGGGGTCGGGTCGGCGGCCTGGTCGGGCTCGGGGACGGCGCGGGGCACCGCCACAGGGTGCCAGGTCACGAGCCCCGCCCCTGTCCCCGCGTCCCGTCCCGCGTCACGTCCGGGACCTCCCAGACCCCCACCGACCCGCTCGTGAAGACGCGGCGGAAGCCCGGCGCGGCGTCGAGGTCGACGAGCCCGGGCGGCACCGCGTAGCCGGGGACGCCGAAGAACTCCACGTCGGCCGGGATCAGCGGCAGACCCGGCGCCAGCGCGTCGACGACGACCCACGCGACGTCCTCGCGCCGCACGATCTCCTGGACCTGCGGGGTCATCGCCCGCAGGTCGCGGGCCAGGACCCGCACGTCGGGCTGGGAGGCCAGCGGCACGGCCGTGGTGGCGAGGATCGGCACGCCCTGCAGGACGTAGGCGTAGGTGGACCCGTCGTTGCCGGAGTTCATCACCCGCTGACCGGGCTGCACGACGGAGGCGAGGTAGCGGGCGGCGGCCTGGTCGTCGGCGTCGATGCGCTCGTAGGCGGGCTCGGCGTACCGCTCGCGCAGCGCCCGCACCTCGGTGGGGGCGGTCTCGACGGCCGCGCCGGCGAGCAGCGCGGCCCCGAGGACGGCGGCCACGACGGGTTCGCCCCGGCGCCCGCGGGTCAGCCCGCCCGCGACCCGCACCACCGCGACCCCCGCCAGCAGCCACGCCCACGGGCTGGCGTGCGCGGCGACGCGGTAGTAGGAGTTCCACGCCGAGTCCCACACGAGGTCCAGGCCGGGGCCCCGCAGACCCACGAGGTAGGCGACGGCGAGCGCCGACCAGACGAGCCAGACGACCGCCACGGGCGCCGCCTTCCGCCCGGCCAGGACGAGCCCGGCGAGGACGGCGAGCGCGAGCACCCACTGCTCGCGGGTGGCGCCCGGGTCGATTCCGCCCTGCAGCGGGAGGGTGAGGACGCGGTGCAGGGCGGCGGGCAGCGGCTCGACGGGGATGTCGCGGTCGAAGCGGGAGCTGGACCCGCCGCCGGCGGAGGCGGCCTGCAGCAGCGCGGTGCCCACGAGCGCCCCGGCCAGGGCCCCGGCGACGGCGAGCCCGCCCAGCCACCGCCCCTCCCGCGCGGAAAACACTCTTCCCGCCCTTCTGGACCCCCTCCGGAGGGCGGAAAGAGTGTTTTCCGCGACCCAGACGACCCACACCCCGAGCACGCCGCCGCCGACGGTGAGGGCGGCGCTGGGGTGGACGGTGACGGCCCCGGCGCCCGCGAGGGCGAGGGCGGGCACCCGCCCGAGCACCCCCCGCCAGGGCAGGTCCTCGCGCGGGGGCAGGACGAGGGCGACCGCGCCGGGGGCGAAGGCGACGGCGGCGGCGTTGGGCAGGGCCCCGGAGTCGTGGTGCATGGCCAGCAGCGGCTGGTAGGCCAGCGAGGCGGCGACGGCGGCGACGCCCCCGGCGGCCAGCCACCGCGGGGGCAGCACCCGGTCGGCGAGGGCGAGCAGGCCCAGGGTCTGCACGAGGGCGATGACGACGACGCTCGTGGCGTTCAGGCCGGCGACGGCGTCGACGCGGGCGCTCTGGGCGACGAGCGCGGCCCACTGGTGCAGGCCGTCGGGGTAGTACTGCGCGGGGGTGCCGGTGACGACGTCGATCGCCTGGGCGCGCCACGGGGCGGCGTCACCGGTGCGCAGGATGCGGGCGGTGATGAGGGTGTGGGTGATGGTGTCGTGCTCCTGCGAGGGCGTGGCCAGCGCGCCCACCCCCCGCCGGAACAGCTCGCCCGTCGTCGCCGCGGCCGCCAGGACGAGGACGCCGCCGGCCAGCAGCGGGCCCCGGGCGGGCCCGCCGGCCGGGCGGGCGCGACCGCCCACCAGCCGGGACAGGCCCGCGAGGACCACGGCCGCGGCCAGGACGCCCCACCACGCGAACCGCGTCCCGGTGGCCCCGGTGACGCTGGCGGCGACGGTGGAGATCCCGACCGAGACGGCCGGGGCGCCGCCGAGCAGCAGCGGCAGCCGGCGCACCCCGGCGGCGGTCAGGACGGCGGCGCCGGGCACGAGGACCCACAGCGCCGCCACGACGAGCGTCAGCGCGTCGCCGGCGCTCGACCCGCCGGTGACGACCTGGACGGGGGTCACAGCAGCTCGGTGACGGCGTCGGCGGCGCGGTCGGCGGCGGCGGCCAGCGAGCCGTGCGCCAGTGCCCACGCCCGCAGCCGGTCGCGCTGTCCCCGCGAGGGCGTGCGGGCCTGCGCGAGCGCGGCGGCGACGGCGGCGGGGTCGTGCTCGACGGCCCACCCGAGGTCGTGCTCGCGCACGAGCGCGGACCCGCTGCCGACCCCGGCGAACAGGACGGGGGTCCCGCACGCGGTGGCGGCGAAGATCTTGGTCGGGGACATGAGGTCGTAGCCGCTGCCCGGGACGAGGGAGGCCAGCGCGACGTCGGCGCCGGCGAGCAGCGCGGCCGCGCGTTCGGGCGGGACGGTGCCGGGCAGCTCGACCCCGGGCACCGCACGGGCCAGCGCGCGCAACCGCGGCACGTCGACCCCGCCGCCGACCATCGTCAGCCTCGCCCCGGGGTGGTCGGCGGCGTACCGGGCGAAGCCCTCGACGAAGACCCCCGCGCCCTGCCACTCCGACATGGTGCCGCTGTAGACCACGCTGATGCCTTGCGCAGCAACCGGTTCGGCAGCCGTTCCCGGCGACGGCCGGAACACGTCGACGTCGACGCCGTTGCCCACGACGCGCACCCGGGCCCGGTCCACCCCGCCGCGGACGACCTCGTCGGCCATGCCCCGCGTCACGGCCAGGACGCGCGCGGCCCCGCGCAGCGCGGCCTGCTCGGCGAGCGCGACGGCCCGCAGCACCGGCGCCGGGGCACCGGCCGCGACGGCCCCCTGGGACCACACGTCGGGCAGGTAGGACACGTACGGCACCCCGCGCAGGCGGGACGTGGCCCGCGTGACGACCCCGGTGGTGGGCGGGGGTTCGTGCACGACGACGTCGGGGCGGCGGCCGGTGAGCAGCCGCGCGGTGAGCGGGACGTCGAAGGACAGGTAGGGCAGGTAGCCGCGCACGACGCCGTCGCCGTCGCGCAGGACGGGCAGGCGGCGCGTGCGCACCCCCGCGTCGGCGGTCTCGGCCCGGGTCGCCGACGTCGTCAGCACCTCGACCTCGCAGCCGCGGGCCACCAGCGCCCGGGCCAGGGCGCGCAGGCGGAACGGCGCGGCCCCCACGTCCGGCGGGTAGGTCCGCGTCGCGAGGCGGACCAGCGGCGACACGATCCGGAACCCTACCCAGCGTCGCGGCCGGCTCCGGTGCGCCACTCCCGGCGGGAGGGCAGCCACAGCGGGACCCTCGCCCGGTACCTCTCGTACGGCGCCCCGAAGCGGTGCCGCAGGAACCGCTCCTCCGAGGGCCGGACGACCACGTGCCACAGCAGCGCCCCGGCCGGCGGCACGAGGTAGTACGTGGGCGAGCCGACGACCAGCGCCACCCCGAGGGCCTGGGACACCCCGCTGAGCGCCATCGGGTTGCGCACCCAGCGGTACGGACCGGTGACGACCAGGCGCGCGGCGGCGTCGAACGGCACCGGGGTCCCCTCCCCGCGGGCCATGGCGACGGCGCAGCGGATCCCGAACGCGCTGGCGGCGACGAGCACCACGGTCCCCACGACGGGTCCACCGGGCAGGTGCCACGTCGGCACCCCCAGCCACCGCTCCCCCGCCCGCAGCACCGCGGGCAGCGCGACGAGGGCGAGGGTCCACACGACGACCATCCACGTGAGGGTCTTGGCCAGGTGCCGGCGGTGGCTCGCGGGCCGGGCCACCCGGTAGAGCTTCACCGTGCGGACCGGGCGAGCCCCCGGGCCGCGGCGCTGCCCGCCGTGGCGGCCGTCATCGCGACGACGCCGAGGGCTCCGCTGCGGCTCGCCGCGGCGCACCGGCAGGTGCGGGCGGTGCTCACCGCCACCAGCACCAGGACGAGGTCCGCCGCCGGTCCCGCGGCGCGGTGCCGCGCCAGGACCAGCCCGGCGGCCGTCGCCGAAGCGAGCGCGAGGGCGACGTCGCCGCGGGCGAAAGAGTCCAGCACGGCCGGGTCGCCGAGCTCGAACCGCCGCCGGACGGCCGGGGAGAGCGCGAGCCCGGCCCACCACACCGGGACCGCGACGGCCTGCGCGGCCAGGTAGCCGGCGGCCAGGACGGTCCTCACCCTCCGAGCATGGCCCATCGACCGCTGCCGGCGCGGGCGTACCGGAACGCTGCACCCATCCGCCCGCCCGGGCCGTGCGACCGGCGTGTCGCGCCCTCGGGAGCCGACGGGTGCAGCGTTCCTGCACGCCTCACGCCCCGGGAGCCCCCGTCAGCCCCGACAGCTCCGCCTGCACGGCGAAGTCCGGCACCCGCGCGACGACCTCGTCGAACGTCCCGACGTCGACCACGCGCCCCTCCTCCAGCAGCACGACGGCGTCGCAGTCGCGGACCGTGGCCAGGCGGTGGGCCACGACGAGCACGGTGACGTCGTCGTGCAGACCCGCGACGGTCGCGGTGACGGCGGCCTCGGTGGCCGCGTCCAGCGCCGACGTCGCCTCGTCCAGGACGAGCACCTTCGGGTCGGTGTAGAGGGCGCGGGCGATGCCGAGGCGCTGGCGCTGCCCCCCGGACAGGCGCAGCCCGCGCTCCCCGACGGGCGTGGACAGCCCCTGCGGCAGCCCGGCGACGACGTCGGTGAGCTGGGCGTCGGCCAGCACCCGCTGCACGCGCGCCTCGTCGACCTCCGCGCGCCGCCACGACAGCGCGACGTTCGCGGCGACGTCGGCGTCCAGCAGCGCCACCTCCTGCGGCACGTAGCCGATCCGCCCGCGCCAGCCGGCGGCGACGTCGGCCAGCGGGGTCCCCCCGACGAGGACCCGCCCCGCCGACGGGGTGAGCAGGCCGAGGACGACGTCGACGAGCGTGGACTTGCCCGACCCGGACCGGCCCACGACCGCCACCCGCGCCCCGGCGGGGATGTGGACCGTGACCCCGTCCAGGGCGGGGCGCTGGCTGCCGGGGTAGGCGAAGGTGACGTCGTCCAGGACGATCTCCACGGCCCCCGGCGGCAGACCCACGGGGTCCACGGGGGCGAAGCGGGCCGGTTCGCGGTCGGTCGCCCCGGTCTCGCGCAGCGCGTCGAGCACCTCGTGGGCGTTGGGCTCGTGGGCGTGCATCGTCGCGAACACCGACTGCAGCCGCGTCAGGCACGGCACGACGCGGAACCCGGCGACGGCGAACAGCCCGATGGCCGAGACCGCCTCGGTGACGCCCTGGGTCAGCACCGCGACCCCGCCGACGACGAGGAACCCGCCCAGCAGCGCGGCCTCGAGCACGAAGCGCGGGCCGACGGAGTAGAAGAAGGCCATCCCGCGGGCCCGGGCGCTGCCGGCGCGGACCTCGCGGGCGACCCCGGCGAGCTGGTCACCGCGCCCGCGCAGCGTGATCTCCTTCGTCGTGGCGAAGGACTCCTGCACCAGCCGGATCGTGTCGACGCTGGCCGACGTGGCGGTGCGCCCGGCGGCGGCGGCGCGCTTGGCGATCACGGAGTACAGCAGCACCGCGACGAGCCCGAAGTACACGGCCGCCACGATCGCCGTCTGCCAGGCGGCGACGAGGACGACCACCCCGACGGCGACGAGCGAGGCGACCTCGGCGACGAGGCTGGAGAACGGCATGAGGAAGCCGTTGAACGCCTGGTTGAGCGACTCGTCGACGGTCCGGACGGCCCGCGCCGACGACGCGCGCAGCCGGTAGGACCACGAGGCGGACAGGTAGGCGCGCACGAGCCGGTCGGCGACGTCGACCTCGTGGGCGGCGAACCGCACGACGCCCCAGCGCACGAGGGCGAGCTGGGCCAGGGACTTGGCCACCAGCAGCAGGCTGGCCACGCAGATGAGGACGATGAGCTGCACGGTGCTCACGCGGTCCCCGAGCACGGGCAGGGCCAGGGCCAGCTCGCCGTCGCCGGAGACCGCCGCGGGCAGCAGCACCGCCAGCAGCCCCAGGGCGGCGACGTCGAAGACCGACAGCAGCGCCTGGGCCGCGCAGTAGAGCGCCACGAACCGCGAGCTGCCCGCCGGCAGGAGCGAGAGCAGCGTGCGGACGGTCGACAGCAGGGACTTCACGCGCGTCATCCTCGCCGATGCGGCCGGTGGGGTGCCGGACGCGCCATGATGGACGGACCGTGACCACCTCAGCCCCCTCCCCCGCCCCGAGCCCGTCGCCCCCGGCCGGCCCCGGGTTCGACGACACCTGGGTCGTCGTCCCCCTGTTCTGCGAGGCGAGCGTCATCGCCGGCGTCGTGCGCGGTCTGCGCGAGCGGTTCCGGTACGTCGTGTGCGTCGACGACGGCAGCACCGACGGGTCGGGGGCCCAGGCCGAGGCCGCCGGTGCGGTCGTGGTCCGGCACGCGGTCAACCTCGGGCAGGGCGCGGCCCTGCAGACCGGCATCGCCTACGCCCTGCGCGACCCGCGGACCCGCTCGGTCGTCACGTTCGACGCCGACGGCCAGCACCGCGTCGAGGACGCGGTCGCGATGGTCGCCCGCCTGGAGGCCGAGGACCTCGACGTGGTCTTCGGCAGCCGGTTCCTGGACCGGCGCACCGAGCTGGACCGGCTCAAGCGGCTCGTGCTGCGCGCCGCGGTCGTCTACACGAACCGCACGACGGGGCTGCGCCTGACCGATGCGCACAACGGGTTGCGGGTGTTCTCCCGCCGCGGCGCGCAGACGCTGCGGATCCGGCACAACCGGATGGCCCACGCCAGCGAGATCGTCCACCAGGTGGGCCGCTCGGACCTGCGCTGGGCCGAGCAGCCGGTGCACGTCCTGTACACGGCCTACTCCCGCTCCAAGGGGCAGTCGGTCCTGAACAGCATCAACATCCTCGTCGAAACGCTGCTGGGGTAGTCGTGCTCGCGATCCAGGTCCTGCTCATCGTCGTCGTGCTCGTCGTCGGGGCCGTCCTCGTGCGCAGCACCGCCAGTGCCCGCCACCAGGCGGTGCGGCGGCTGCTGCTGGCCGCGCTCGTGGCGCTGGCGGTGGCCAGCATCCTGGTGCCGACGGCGGTGACGTCCGCCGCGAACGCCGTCGGCGTCGGCCGCGGGGCCGATCTGCTCCTGTACGGGCTGGTCATCGCGTTCCTGGGGTTCGTCGTCTCCTCCTACCGGCGAGCCCGGCACCTGGAGGAGTCGCTGACGGCGCTGGCCCGCCGGCTGGCGCTGGACGAGGCCCCCACACCGGAGCAGGCCCGCCACCGCGAGGGTGACGGGCCTGCCGGGGACTGAGCGGCCGAGACCGCCCGCAGGTCAGCTCGCCGCGGCGACGGCGGCGTCGTAGGCGGCGTCGGAGACGGCGTTCTGGTCGCCGAAGACGAGGACCGTGCCGATGGCCGAGCCGTTGGCGACGGCGTCGGCCTTGATGACGCCGATCGCGGTGCGGGTGCTGTCGGGCAGAGACCCCTTGGCGGTCAGCAGCATCGGGCCGCCGGCGTAGGCCAGCAGCGCCGACCCCGACAGCGCGTCGGGCCAGTTCTCGCCCGTGGCGACCCCGATGACGGTGGTCTGGTCCTCGAAGAACGCCTCGGAGGTGAACTGCTGGGCGACCAGGCCGGCGGTCTCGTACCGGTCGATGCCGGCCAGCTGCGCCCAGCCGCTGGTCCCGCGCCCGACGGCGGTGACGGCGGTGCCGCCGATGGCCAGCTTCGTCGTGAAGGACCGCGAGCCCAGGTAGTTCTGCGTCGCCGGGCCGAGGTTCGTCCCGTCGCTCAGCAGGACCACCCCGATGCTGCGCTGGGAGTCCTCCTCCACCACACCCATGAGGGCACCGGCGGCCAGGCCGTCGGGGAAGTTCCAGCCGGTCACGACCGAGACGGTCTGCGCGGCCGGCAGCAGCTTGGCGATCTCGACCGCGGTGGCGAAGCGGTCGGGGCCGGCCACGCGGCGCGTGGTGAAGCCGAGGGCCTTGACCTGGCTCTCCACGGCGCTGGACAGGGCGTTGCCGTCGCCGAGCAGGTACACGGTCCCGCCGGGCTTGAGGACGTCCCTGATCGCGGCGGCGACCTCGGGCTGCAGCTCCGTGCGCGAGGTCATGAGCAGCGGGCCGCCCTTGTCGGAGGCCAGCGGGGCCCCGGCGAGGGCGTCGGCGAAGGTGTCCGAGCGGGTCAGGACGACGCCGTCGGCCCCCTGGCGGGGGTAGGACTTCGAGGCCGCGACGGCCGTGCCGACGCGGTCGGCGCCGTAGACGCGGTTCCCGTCGGCGGCCTTGAGGGTGGGGCTGGCGGTGGCGGGGGCGCCCCCGGTGAGGAGGGCCGTGCCGACCGCGAGGGCGGCCGCGAAGCCGAGGGTGCGAGGACGCAAGCGCATGGTGACCTTCCGGTGGGACGTGCCGTCAGCTGCAGGTCTCGACCCCGAACGGCCGATTCTTGAGGCACAGAGTGTCACGACTTGCTGCGTGCTCCGGTCCGTGCCCCGGTTCGCGCCCCGTCACGCACCGGGCCCGGGACGGTCACGGGACCTCCACGGAGCGGGGAGCGAGATCCCCCGAACGGCCGCGGAAGTGTTCACGCCGCGCACGGGTCGCTACTGTGCGCGTCATGCGGATGACTGTCATCGGGTGCGGGTACCTCGGCGCCGTCCATGCAGCGTGCATGGCCGAGCTGGGGCACGAGGTCATCGGGATCGACGTGGACCCCGAGAAGGTCGCGGCCCTGCAGGCCGCGCGGGCCCCGTTCTACGAACCGGGTC